>CAZWLV010000055.1:0-8892 GCA_964634715.1 uncultured Lachnoclostridium sp.
TTTCACCATATAAGTCTCTCTCTGGGACATTCCCTGTCCTACTCTTCTCTTCAACGCTTTTTATATTCTTCTAAATTTTAGCTATAAAATCAGTTTCTGTCAAGAGACAGTTTCTAGTTTTTACCGCAGCACTGTTTGTATTTACGTCCGCTTCCGCATGGACATGGATCGTTACGGCCGATCTTCTTTTCTTTGATGATCGTTCCGGATTTCTTTTCTTCTAAGTAAAGAGCTTTTTTTGTAGCTTCATCAAAAATATCATTCCACTGTGGTAATTCATATAACCAGTCAGCTCTTGCAGCTACCATGTTTTTGTAAAGTTTTACTTTATCGAATTTTAAAGATACAACAGTATCTTCTTCCATATCATCGATCGGGTTTGGTTCTACAAGGCTTTCGTTGATTCCATCTAAGAATCCTGTCATTTCCATTACAGAAAGACCATATTTTTCTGCAAGTTCTTTTACAGTGCCTTTTACTTCTTCATCCGGATTTACAAGGAGTTTTTCATAAACACCTTTTTCCAGATTAAAGTAACGTGCCCAGAATCTCTGAAGATCACCTTTGTTTGCTTTTTCATTGTACGCAACTGCATACCAGTCTTTTAATAATGCCATATTTATTTCTCCTCTAAATATTTTTTCAATTCTGCTTTTGCCTGTTCATAATCCTGAAAACGAATCGCATTTAATCCAAATGCTTTTGCAGCCTCAATATTTTCAGCGTTGTCATCTAAAAATACCGCTTCTTTCGGATCAATGTCATACCGCTTACAGATCAATTCAAAAATTCTCCGGTCAGGTTTGATCAAACCTTCTTGAAAAGACATCACACCACCATCTACATATTCCAAAAAACGTAAATTGGTATGCAGATTTGCATCGTACGCCGGTCTTGGCCAGTTGGATAATACATAAACCTGATAACCGCTTTGCTTTAATTCCTGAATCCACGGAATGGCATGATCATAAATCCTTACGATCTCTCCCATATGCCGATAGATTTCTGTAATCTCTTCCCGGTATTCCGGTGCATTTTCCACAAAATGTCCGATCACTTCTTCTGTTGTCATCAGTCCTCTGTCAAATTCATTCCACCAATGACTTCTTACAGTCGCATCTGCGATCTTTTCAAATTTTTCACCTGTGAATCCAAGATCTGCATAAAGCTCTTTCCAACGAAAATGTACTAACACGTTTCCAATGTCAAAAATAATTGTATGAATCATCTTTTTTACCTCAGAATTTCATATTATCTTTTTCGCATCATTTGTCATAATACCATGATTTGCAAAACTTGTAAACCTTGAAAAATGGCGAAAAACGATTCTAAAACCATTTTTATGCAAAATCAAACAGCGACAACTGGTTTGACTCCGGCAAACCTTCGATGATTCCCAGTTCCTCCATCAGATCTACAATGTTCTTACTCAATTTCGCCCTTGTACGAAGATCATCTTTGGATAAAAAAATCCCGTCTTTGGCAGCTTCTACCACCTGATCGGCCGCCTTATCTCCCAGACCGTCGATACTTGCAAAAGAAGGCATCAGTTTTCCGTCAATGATCTGAAATTCCTTTGCTTTCGCTTTGTAAAGATCGATCTTCATAAATTCAAATCCTCTGGCATACATTTCCTGTACGATCTTCATGTCACGGATCTGATCCTGCTCTTTTTTTGACAGCGTATCTGCCCGTTTTTTGTAATCATTTAAATAATATTCCAGCTTATCACGCCCCTGACACATGATCTCATAAGAAAATGCCGATGCTCTGATACTGAAAAATGCCGCATAATAAGCCAGCGGATAATATACCTTACAATATGCGATCCTGTAAGCCATCATAACATACGCTGCCGCATGAGCTTTCGGGAACATATATTTGATCTTTTTACACGACCAGATGTACCAGTCCGGCACATCATGCTTTTTCATTTCTTCTTCCCATTCCGGTTTGAGTCCCTTTCCCTTACGAACACTTTCCATGATCGTAAAAGAAAGTTCACTTTCCACGCCCATACGGATCAGATAGGTCATAATATCATCTCGTGTACAGATTGCCGTAGAAATCGTTGCTTTTCCTTCCTGGATCAGTGTCTGTGCATTCCCAAGCCAAACGTCTGTACCGTGAGACAGACCGGAAATTCGGATCAGATCTGAAAAACAGCTCGGCTGGGTATCGATCAGCATCTGAATAACAAAATCCGTACCAAATTCCGGAATCCCAAGGGAACCTAACGGACATCCTCCGATATCTTCCGGCATAATCCCCAGTGCTTCCGTACTTCTGAAAAGACTCATGACCTTCGGCTCGTCCAAAGGGATCTTCTTTGCATCGATCCCGGTAAGATCTTCCAGCATTCGGATCATGGTCGGATCATCGTGTCCGAGAATATCAAGTTTTAAAAGGTTATGGTCGATCGAATGGTAATCAAAGTGTGTCGTTACCGTATCGGTGGTCATATCATTGGCAGGCCTCTGTACCGGTGTAAACTGATAGATTTCATGTCCCATCGGAAGTACGATGATACCGCCCGGATGCTGGCCTGTTGTTCTTCGGATCCCCGTACAGCCCTGAACGATCCTGTCAATCTCACAGACACGCTTATGCTGTCCACGCTCCTCATAATAATTTTTCACATAACCAAATGCCGTTTTATCCGCCAGCGTACCGATGGTTCCTGCACGGAACGTCTGTCCTGCACCAAAAATTACTTCCGTATAACGATGGGCTTTATTCTGATAATCACCGGAAAAGTTCAGATCGATATCCGGCTCTTTATTTCCCTTAAATCCAAGGAATGTTTCAAACGGAATATCAAATCCTTCTTTTTTCAACGGTGTTCCGCAGACCGGACAATCCCGATCCTCCATATCGCATCCAACCTTACCGGCATACGATTTTACGATATCTGAATCAAAATCCACATAATGGCATTCCGGACAGATATAATGCGGTGCCAGCGGATTTACTTCCGTAATACCAGCCATGGTCGCTACAAAAGAGGATCCTACCGACCCTCTGGATCCTACCAGATAACCGTCTGCATTAGATTTCCATACCAGTTTCTGTGCAATGATATACATTACGGCAAATCCATTTCCAATGATGGATTTTAGTTCTCGCTCCAGACGTTCCACAACGATCTCCGGCAGATTTTCCCCATAGATTTCATGTGCTTTGTTATAACAGATATTTCGGAGTGTCTGATCCGAATTTTCAATGACCGGAGGACATTTATCCGGATGGATCGGTGTTACTTTTTCACACATATCTGCAACAAGATTCGTATTCGTGATCACCACTTCTTCTGCCTTTTCCGGTCCAAGATACTCAAATTCTTTCAGCATTTCCTCTGTCGTTCTAAGATAAAGCGGTGCCTGCTGATCTGCATCTGCAAATCCTTTTCCAGCCATGATGATCCTTCGGTAAACTTCATCTTCCGGATCCATAAAATGCACATCACAGGTAGCCACTACCGGTTTTCCGTAGTCTTCTCCCAGTTTACAGATCTTCCTGTTGATATCTTTTAACTGTTCTTCGCTGGTGATCCCGCTTTTCGGATCACGAAGCATAAATGCATTGTTCCCCAAAGGCTGGATTTCCAGATAATCATAAAATTTCACCAGACGGATAATTTCTTCTTCCGGTGCTCCACGTAAGATCGCCTGATAAAGTTCCCCTGCTTCACAGGCAGAACCGATCAGCAAGCCTTCACTGTATTTTAGATAGACACTTTTCGGGATCCGGGGTCTTCTTGCATAATAATCAATATGTGAATACGATACCAGACGATACAGATTTCTCCTGCCTGTTTCATTTCTTGCAATGATCACCGCATGATGCGTCGGCATTTTCTTAATGGCATCTACCGAAGTACTTCCGATCTGATTTACCTGATCCAGTGTTTCTGCCCCCTGGTCTTTCAGCATTTTGATAAATTTCACAAAAATCTCTGCTGTGCAGCCTGCATCATCTACTGCACGATGATGATTTTCCAAAGAAACACCTAATGCCTTTGCGACCGTATCCAGTTTATAACGGTTCAGTGACGGCAGCAGCACTCTCGCCAATGCGACCGTATCCATGACCGTAAAATCATATGAAATATTCTGACGTTTACAGTTCGCTTCTACAAATCCGATATCAAAAGCTGCATTGTGTGCTACCATGACACAGCCTTCACAAAATTCCATAAATTTCGGCAAAAGTACTTCTATGGTATCTGCTTCTAACACCATCTCATCTTTGATCCCTGTGAGCTGTTCGATCTCAAACGGGATCGGCACCTGTGGATTGACAAAGGTACTGAATCGGTCTGTGATCTCTCCATGCTCTACTTTTACGGCACCGATTTCAATGATCCGGTTCTGCTGGGAACTAAATCCGGTCGTTTCCAGATCAAATACCACATAATTTCCGTCAAGACTCTGATTTTTCGAATTTTCTACCAATGCTTTCGCATCATCTACCAGATAAGCTTCTACGCCATAAAGTACTTTAAAAGGATCGTCGTCTCCTATGGTATGATAGGCTTCCGGAAATGCCTGTACGCATCCATGGTCTGTGATCGCCATCGCAGGCATTCCCCATGATTTCGCCCGTTTCAACAGTTCTTTCGCATCCGTAACACCATCCATGTCACTCATTTTCGTATGGCAGTGAAGTTCTACACGTTTTTTTGGATAATTATCGACTCTGGAAGTCGTAAAGTTTCCAATCTTTTTCATTCCTATGATCGATGCGATCGACAGATCATTTTCAAAACGGTCAAAACTGACAACACCTTTCAGTTTCACAAAGGCTCCCGGTGCTACAAAACCGCAGAATTCTTTTACCTGCTCATTCTTCAGGAAAACTTTCGCCTTGATACTGTCTGTAAAATCGGTAAATGCAAAACTGACGATCGTTTTTTCCCCATTTCGAAGTTCTCTTGTTTCCACGCTCATGATCTTTCCACGCAGACATACTTCCCCAATCTCACCTACGATCTGTTCAATGGTCATGGTCTCATCATCAAAATCTCTTCCGTAAAATACATCAGGATTGTCACTTCGTTTCATCGGTGCATTACCGAATCCGCCTTTTCTTCCGCTCAGCGGTTCCAGTGGTTTTTTGCGTTCCACCGGTTTCTTTTCTGAATCTTTTGCTTTTTCCGGTTCTTTTTCTTCTTTTTGTGTTGTTTTTAAGATCTGTTTGATCTGCTGTTCTACAAAATATGCTTCCTGATTGGACTTTTTATATTTTGCTTCCGTTTCGTATTCCAGAAGGATCGTCACATCAAAGCCACAGCGGTGTGCAAAAATATTATAAAGATCTTCTTTTAATTTCTGCTCTACAATATCCGGTACAAATGCTGCCGGAAGCTTTAATTTCATCACATTTTCATGCTCAAATGTAATTTCTGCCATACGGAACAGATTATATTCCAGATCATTGTCTGACTTAAATTCTGTCAGGATACTTTCTTCATAAACTTCGAACAGATTTTGCGGTGTATAACTTCTCGAAAGCTCAAATCGCTCTACAATACAGATTTCCACATTACTTTTTGCAAAAAACTGTTCTTTGATATTTTTTTCAAGACAAAAAAGCTGCTCCTTCTGGATCAGCTTTTTGCTTACGATATAAATTTTAATCCGGCTGCCTGATTTATTAGCCGTTACTTTTTCGACCTCGATCTGGCCGCAAAGTCCCTCTAAGATTCCCTCTGGTTTTAAATTGGGGAATACTTCAAAAAATGATTTTGGCACGTTTTTCACTCCTAAAATTTATCGTACATTTCATCATGACCGTGCTGTCTGCATCATCACATTCTTTTTTCGAATCAGCATCCGCTCTGCTGACGTTCTGCGATCAGCTGATCTAACTCTGCTTTTAAAGCTGACAGCAACTGATCCTCCGGAAGTTTTTTGATGATCTCGCCTTTTTTGATCAGGATTCCTTCTCCCTTTCCTCCGGCGATTCCAAGATCTGCTTCTTTTGCCTCTCCCGGACCATTTACGATACAGCCCATCACTGCTACTTTAATATCCAGCGGAATTCCTGCTACCATCGTTTCCACTTCATTGGCCAGTTTGATCAGATCGATCTGTGTTCTTCCGCAGGTCGGACAGGACACAACTTCAATACCGCCTTTTCTAAGTCCCAGTGTCTTTAATACCAGTTTTGCTGTCTTGATCTCTTCTACCGGATCTCCTGTCAAAGAGACTCGGATCGTATCACCGATTCCCTGTGAAAGAATGATACCGAGTCCTACGGAAGATTTGATATTTCCTGAAAACAGCGTACCTGATTCTGTGATTCCTACATGTAATGGATAAATGCATTTTTCTGCAATCAGTTCATGTGCTTTTGCACACATCATAACATCTGAAGATTTGATGCTCACTACCAGATTATCATAGCCCAGCTCTTCGATGATCCGTACTTTATCCAATGCACTTTCCACGATTCCTTCTGCGGTAACACCATGATATTTTTCTACCAGTTCTTTTTCCAGAGAACCGCTGTTGACACCGATACGGATCGGAATATTTCGTTCTTTTGCACAGTCTACCACAGCCTTGATGCGGTCAATGCTGCCGATATTTCCCGGATTGATACGGATCTTGTCCGCTCCGTTTTCCATTGCTGCGATCGCCATTCTGTAATCAAAATGAATATCCGCAACCAGTGGAATATGGATCTGTTTTTTGATCTCTTTTAAAGCAAGTGCCGCCTGCATGGTAGGCACTGTACAACGGATGATCTCACATCCTGCCTCTTCCAGCCTGAGGATCTGGGAAACCGTTGCCTCTACATCTTCTGTTTTCGTGTTTGTCATCGACTGGATCAGGATCGGATTTCCTCCGCCGATCACTCTGTCACCAATCTTTATTACTTTCGTATGATCTCTATACATGCTGTTCCTCCTTTAACTGAAATTTTTTATACGGGATTCTTCTTCCCTTCTTCTTTCACTCCATTTTCCTACATTGAGTACCATTCCGATCTCAACCATTAAAAATACGGTTGCCGTACCGCCATAACTGATAAAAGGCAGCGTTACTCCGGTATTTGGCATAGATCCTGTCACTACCGCAATATTCAGCACTACCTGCAGTGCAATATGTGAAAACACACCGGTCGCAAGTATTCTGCCAAACAGATCTTCCGCTTTCTCTGCAATGACAAAAATGCGGTATAACAGATAAATAAACATCAGGATAAGCAGCGTTGCACCTACGATTCCAAGTTCTTCACATACAATCGAAAAAATAAAGTCATTATACGGTTCCGGAATTTTTCCCAGCTTCTGAATGCTGTTTCCAAGCCCTTTTCCAAAGAGACCGCCGGAACCAATGGCGTAAAGTGCCTGTAAACTCTGGTAACTGGTATCTGATTCATAAGAATACGGATCCAGCCATGCACGAACACGTGCCAGACGGAAACTGCTCTCTGCTGCATCTGCATCTACCGGTCCCTGCTGTGCCATGAGATAAATAATCACTCCTATACCTAAAGCAGCAATCGCTATCAGAATATAAAATGGTACTGATTTCGGATGCCAGGCAAAGTACATTACACAGGCGATCATCAAAATGATCAGGGCACTGCTCATATTACTGCTGATCTTACCAAGAAAAAGCGAGAAAAAAAGTCCCGGCAGAAGGATGATGAACGCAGTAACTCCCCAGTGTTTCATTTTAAATTTTTTCCATTTGATTTCTTTTGCTCCATAATGATCGATAAAAAATGCTGTCATAAGGATCACTGCAATTTTCACAGGCTCCGCCACCTGAAAAGAGATCGGACCAAATTTTACCCATCGAGTTGCACCATTTGCCGTGATGGATAATGACGGAATTTTTAAAACAAACGTTAACAGCACTGATAAAATAGCTGCCAATGCTATGATCGGAATTTTTTTCCAAATATGATAGTTGATGCATGACACCCCATACATCACAACGAATCCAGCAACTGACATGAGTACCTGTTTCTTTAAAAAATACATAGAATCATAGCCAAATTCTTCTGTCATACTGCATTTATAATAACTTGCACTATAGATCATGATCAGTCCAAAAATGATCAAAAACATGGTGATCACGATCATATTTGTATCCAGCCCTTCATTTCCTGGAATCCAGAGACGATTGGTCTTTCTTTTTTTTGCCAATTTTTTTCCTTCTTTCAAAATATCATTGATACAAGCGTCAAATGTTCTAACACCATGCAATCTTACTCACATGTGGTTAAAGACCTTAGAACACTCATATCATTATTAAAATAGTATCACAAAAAGCAAAAGCCTGCCATAAAATTATGACAAGCTTTTAGAATTTTTAAATCACCTAGAATTTTTTGTCTATACCGAAAATGATTACATTTTTTCATAACGGACAAACTGATATTCCAGATCAAAATAAGTCTGTTCATCGCTTTCTCCGGTCACTTTCCACTCCGGCATTTCATCCAGATTCGGAAAATGAGCATCTGCTTCATAAGCATGTGCGATCTTTGTTACATGTGCCAGCTTGCAATATGGCAAAAACTGCTTATAGATCGTATCACCGCCGATCACATAAACTTTTTCATCATCATATTCTTTTACTGCTTCTAATGCTTCTTCTACGCTGTGAACAACAATGGCACCTTCTGCCTGAAAATCCGGATTTTTTGTCAGGATCACATTCACACGGTTCTTTAACGGACGGCCTCCCGGAAATGTTTCCAGAGTCTTTCTTCCTAAGATCACAACTTTCCCTTCACCGCTGGTCTCTTCACGGAAAAATTTCATATCTGACGGAATACTTACCAAAAGTTTTCCTTTGTTTCCAATCGCCCAATTTTCATCTACTGCTACGATTAAATTCATATCTTTCTCTCTACTTTCTTATTTATTTT
>CAZWLV010000056.1:0-3194 GCA_964634715.1 uncultured Lachnoclostridium sp.
TCTCTTCCTGCACGCTCCAGCTCCTGTTTCAAAAGACGTGCCGTATCCTCAAGATCCGGACAGATCCCATGATACTGAACGCCCGACAGCAGCACTTTCCTGCTGCTTAATACGATCGGTATACAGCCCGATTCATTACAGCAAATGATCCGGTCTTTCAGCCACGCTCCGGTCACACCCAGAATACAGATATACTCCGCCTGTGCAGCTTCGTCCAAAGTGTCACACTGTTCACAGCTGATCCGGCGTTTTTTCAGTTCTTTTAAAAGACCGCCTAAAAGCTGTTTGCACCAGATGGTTTCTTCATAAAACGGCTCACAGACGATCATTACCTTTTTTTGTACACTCATAGATTTTATTTACATTCACAAGCAAACAGACTCACGAATCATTTACTCCTTTTTCTTTTGCCATTATCTCATATCCGGAAACTTTTATCAAATACGTTTGTCGATTCTTCCTTTCTTTTCATATAGTATATGGAAGCAAAAAATCAGAAAGGAAGGAACCTTATGGCTCAATTTACCAATCAGGCTCAGTTACGCTATGGAAATTCCGTGACAAACTCCAATATCGCCGTCGGTGAAATTTTAGAAGTTCTGTCCGTGACCAAAACTGCTGTCCGCAGCACCTACAATCAGAATGATGCGATCACTTATCTCATCAGTATCGTCAATTCCGGTACACTGCCTGTTACAGGGCTGACTCTGTCAGATGATCTTGGTGCTTATACTTTTGGAAGCTGTACGCTGACACCTCTGACTTATCTTTCCAACACCGCAAAATATTATATCAACGGTGTCCTTCAGTCTACGCCGGTGATCACCGCCGGACCTCCTCTGACCATCAGCGGATTAAATGTGCCTGCCGGGGGCAATCTCCTGATCGTATACGATGCCGCAGTCACCCAGTATGCTCCTCTTGCATCAGACAGCACGATCGAAAACACGGTTACGGTCAACGGAACAGGAATCACTGCGATCACCGCTTCCGAAACTGTCACAGCCGCCTCAACGCCGCTTCTTACCATCACAAAATCTATCAGTCCGGTACCTGTAACCGAAAATGGAACTCTTACGTACACTTTCCTGATCCAGAATGACGGAAATGTTGCCGCAGATACTTCTGCTTCCGTTGTTGTTACGGACACCTTTGATCCAATCTTATCAAATCTTTCTGTAACATTTAACAACGCTTCACTGACACTGAATGAAGACTACACTTATGACCAGACCACCGGCGTATTTTCTACCATTGCCGGAAAGATCACCGTTCCTGCTGCCACTTATACACAGAATACCCAGACCGGCGAATGGCTCATCACACCGGGGGTAAGCACCTTAAAGATCACCGGAACTGTTTAATGTACCGCTCTGCCTCCTCAGGCAATGATATCTTCAAAAACTGCACCTGAAACTTTCGCAAGATCTTTCGGTGCAAGGCGGATGGTCGTACCGATACGGCCGCCGCTTACATAAATACTGTCATAGGATAATGCAGAAGAATGGATCACCGTCGGGAACTGCTTTTTCATCCCGATCGGGCTGCAGCCGCCGCGAACGTAACCTGTTACGGCTGTCAGATCCTTCAGCGGAAGCATTTCCACGGATTTTTCACCCACTGCCTTTGCTGCAAGTTTTAAATTCACTTCCTCTGCGATCGGGATCACAAACGTATAATAACTGCCGCTCTTACCTTTCATGCAAAGTGTCTTAAAAGACTGTTCTACCGGTGCATTGGTCTTTTGGGCTGTATGGAGTCCATCGATAAATTCATCACACTCATAGGTGAGCAGTTCATATGCGATCTTATTTCTCTCTAAGATCCGCACTGCATTTGTCTTAAGTTCTTTTCCCATAAAAAACACCTCTTTGATCATATTTTTTATTTTAAAAACAGATGAAGTAACTTCTCATAAAGTTTCTTTCCGTATGGCTGATACCGCATCGGAAGATCGATCCATGTTTTTTTATCTACAATGGATTTTTCATGGGAAAATGCTTCAAATCCTTTTTTCCCGTGGTAACTTCCCATACCGCTTTCTCCGACTCCGCCAAATCCCATTTCACTGGTGGCAAGATGGATGACCACATCATTGATACAGCCGCCGCCATAGGACAATTCTTCCGTCACACGACTGATATGTTCCCGGTCTTTGGAAAACAGATATAACGCCAGCGGTTTCTCTTTTTCTTTTAATCTCTGGATCATATCCTCAAAACGATCAAACGTCAAGATCGGAAGGATCGGTCCAAAAATTTCTTCTCCCATCACAGCATCCTCTTCTGTCACATGATCCAGTACGGTCGGTGAGATCCTGTTCGTCTTTGCATCGGTTTTTCCGCCGAAAACAACTTTTTCCGGATCGATCAGACCGCAGATCCTCTGAAAATGTTTTTCATTAATGATCTTTCCATAATCTTCGTTCAAAAGCGGATCTTTTCCGTACTGCTTTTGGATCTGATGGATCACTTCTTCTACAAACTTCTCTTTTACGGAACTGTGGCACAAAATATAATCCGGTGCAACACAGGTCTGTCCGCAATTTAAAAACTTCCCAAAAACAACCCGTTTTGCCGCAAGTGCCAGATCAGCATCGGCATCGATGATACAAGGACTTTTTCCGCCCAGTTCCAAAACAACCGGTGTCAGATGCTCTGCCGCATGATGCAGAACCTCCCTGCCTACTGCCTGACTGCCCGTAAAAAAGATAAAATCAAATTTCTGTTCTAAGAGTGCCGCATTTTCTGCTCTGCCTCCGGTCACGACCGCTACATATTCCGGCGAAAAACATTTTTTTATTATTTTTTCAATGATCTTACCGGTCGCAGGAGAATACGCACTTGGCTTTACGATGGCTGTATTCCCTGCCGCAATGGCATCTGCCAGCGGATCCATGGTCAGAAGAAACGGATAATTCCACGGACTCATGATCAGTGTATTTCCATAAGGAACCGGCTGACGGAAACTGTGGGAAGCAAATTGTGCCAACGGCGTATGCACCGTTTTTCTCTTTGCCAGCTTCTTTGTATGACGGATCATATAAGAAATTTCCGAAAGCACCAGTCCTGTCTCACACATAAAACTTTCATAATGGCTCTTTCCAAGATCCTCTTTCAGTGCTTCATTGATCTCTTCTTCATAATCTTGGATTGCCTGATATAATTTTTTCAGCTGTTCGATCCGAAAAGGAA
>CAZWLV010000056.1:3294-8801 GCA_964634715.1 uncultured Lachnoclostridium sp.
AATTTCGTGGGATATCGTGCTGCTCCTTAAATAAAAATTATAAGTTACTTTCTTTCCGATTAGCTGTTTTTCTCAGATAATTGCCTACATTGGTAATGCACATTAAAAGAGTGATCAAAAATGCTCCCGGGATCAGGATCACCCACCAGCTTTTCGTCATCAGTGCTTTCTCCGCAAGAGAGAGCATGCTTCCCCATGAAATGATCTCTAATGGCAGTCCCATTCCTAAAAAGCTCAGGGTCGATTCTGAACTGATGGCACTTCGTACATTCATCACGACCATAAACATGATGGAAGCGATAAAATTCGGTGCAAGATGTCTTCGTAAAATATGAAAAAATCCGCCGCCCATACATTTCGATGCGATGACATACTCACTGGAAGCGATCTGTTTGACTTCCGTGCGGATGACTTTTGCAATACTTGGCCAGCTTGTCACTCCGATCACGATCGAAAGTGAAACGACACCGGCTTCTCCTAAGATTGCCTGTAAAAATAAGACCAGAAGAAGATTCGGAACACTTAAAAAAATCTCCGTAAAACGCATCATCAGCGTATCCAGCCATTCCGGTGCGATCCCGCTGATCGAACCATATACCACAGCGATCAGCGTCGAGATCAGCGTTGATAAAAATCCGATGGTAATAGAAATCCTTCCGCCGTACCAGATACCGGAAAAAATATCCCTTCCCAGACTGTCTGTGCCGAATAAAAATTCACGGTTCGGTGCCTGATTATAATTCATCAGATCCAGATAAGTCGGATCTTTCGTCATCAAAAGTTCTGCTGCCATACAGCAGACTACGATCACTGTCAGCAAAACAATGGAGATCCATGGTACATCATTTCTTTTTTTCTTTTTTTCCATCGAAACTTCTGATTGAGGCCGGATCCCCACCTGCGTAAATAATTGTTCCTCCGTCATACCGTTTCCACCTCTGATCTTTCTGTCATTTCCTGATTTTTTAATCTCGGATCAATATGTTCGTTGATGATCTGCCCTAAAAGATTACAGAAAATGACCAAAATCCCCGTCATCATGCAAAGCACCATCAAAAGATTGTAATCATGATACTGTGCACTTTCAAAAGACAGCGTTCCGATCCCCGGATAACTGAACACCTTTTCCACGATATACGTTCCGCCCAGCACATGTGGGACAGAAATTGCCATAAGACTGATGTAAGTCGGCAGGATATTTCGCAGACAATGTCCAAACAGGATCTTTCTTTTGGAAAGTCCTTTGGATCTTCCAAGAAGGACATAATCTGCACGGATCTCTTCTAAAAGTTTGTTGCGGATCATATATGCGTAATACCATAAATGTTCTAAAACGACAATGATCATCGGCAGTACAAGATGCCACAGCCGGTTCAGCACATCCTGTTTTTTCCCTACATCATACGCTCCGCTGCTCGGAAACCAGTGAAATTCTACAGAAAAAAGTAAGATCAGCACCAGTGCCATCCAAAACTCCGGAATACAGCTTAGGATCGTACCTCCCTTACATAAGATCCGGTCAAGCAGACGGTCTTCCTTCCACGCACAAAGGATCCCAAGCCCCAAAGCTCCCAAAAATGTCAGCACAAATCCGATGCCGCCAAGGATCAGCGTATTTCCGATCCTCTGACCGATCACTTCCATAACATCCTGTTTATATTTATAGGAAATCCCAAAATCACCTTTTGCCGCATTTTTCGCCCAACGGACATACTGAACATGGATCGGATCATTTAATCCAAGCTTTTCTCTTGCTGCTTCTTTTTCTTCCACGCTCATTTTCTCTACACGTTCCCCGTAATAACTCATCAGAGGATCTCCCGGTGCCAGACGTGCGATATAAAATACGATAAGGGAAAGAACCCAGACACTGGCAAGAAAGATCAGTATTTTTTTTCCATAATAAATCAGTAAATTTCGTTTCATACTGTCCTTTCCTCCCTTTTTAAGACCAGATGCCCCGGTGTTACCTCCGTCAACACACCTTCCCGGTCAAATTCCATTTCATCGAAAAGTAAGATCTTTCGTTCCCGTTCTCTGACAGGATCCGGAAACGGGATTGCCGAAAGCAGTGCCTGCGTATAAGGATGCAGCGGATTTTCAAAAAGTTCCTTTGTGGGAGCAACTTCCACTAATTTTCCATGATACATCACACCGACTCTGTCACATAAAAATTCTACCATGGAAAGGTCATGGGCGATAAATAAAATCGAAAAACCATGTTCCTGATTACAATGCAAAAACAGGTTGATGATCTGTGCCTGTATCGATACATCTAACGATGCGATCGGTTCATCTGCTACCAAAAGCTTTGGCTCCATGGATAACGCTCTGGCGATCGCCACACGCTGACGCTGTCCGCCGGATAATTCTGAAGGATATTTATCCAGATATCCTGCATCCATTCCTACATAAGAAAGCTGAAACTCTGCCTCTGCACGAAGCGTTCCTCTCGGCGGTTTGATCCCATGGATCATCATCGGCTCTGCAATGATCTTTTCCACCTTCATCCGCTGGTTCAGACTTGACGAAGAATCCTGAAAAATGATCTGCCGTTCTGCCTCCAGCTTTTTGTGATTCTGCCGAAATTCCTTCGGATCGCATACATTGATCCCTTCATACAGGATTTTTCCCGCCTTTGGCCGGTAAACATTCATCACGCATCTTGCAATGGTCGATTTTCCGGAGCCGGATTCTCCCACAAGACCGAAAATCTCACCTTTTTTCATTTGAAATGATACATCATCTACCGCACGGATCTGTGCATGTTTTCCCAGATGAAAGGTATGCGTCAGATGCTGTACATCCAGTAAAATCTCAGACATATTTCTTTCCTCCTATCGGTGATGTGATCTTCGGTGCTCTCGGATCTAACAGCCACGTTGCCGCATAATGCGTATCCGTGATCTGAAACATCGGCGGCTGTTTTACATGATCGATCTCCAGTGCATATTCATTCCGCTCTGCAAATGCATCGCCTTTCGGCGGATCGATCAGTGTCGGCGGCATTCCCGGAATCGCTTTTAACGTTTTTCTGCCCTTATTCAGTGCCGGAAGTGACTGCATCAGCCCCCACGTATACGGATGTCTTGGATCATAATAAATCTCTTCTGCCGTTCCGATCTCTACGATTTTCCCTGCGTACATGATCGCTACACGGTCTGCTGCCCTTGCCACCACACCAAGATCATGAGAAACAAGGATCGTTGCTGTCTGTTTCTTTTTTTGTATTTCTTTCAAAAGATCCAAAATCTGTGCCTGAATGGTCACATCTAAAGCCGTCGTCGGCTCATCTGCAAGAAGGATCCTAGGATTCGATGCCAGTGCGATCGCCATGACACTTCGCTGGCGCATTCCTCCGGAAAAATTATACGGATACAGGTGATACCGTTCCTCCGGCTGCCGGATCCCCACCAGCTCCATCAGTTCGATCACTCTGTCATGTACTTCTTTTTTAGAAAGTTTTGGCTCATGGATCAAAATCGCTTCCTCAATCTGTTTTCCGATAGAGATCGTCGGATTCAGAGCCGTCATCGGATCCTGAAAAACGAACGAAAAGAACTTTCCACGCAGTTTCTGCATTTCCTTTTCCGAATATTTTGTAATATCCACACCATTAGCAAGGATCTTTCCTTCTGTAATCTTTGCAGAAGGCGGCAGCAGCTTCATGATGGATTTACAAAGCATACTCTTTCCGCAGCCGCTCTCTCCCACGATCGCCAGCACTTCTCCCGGATAAAGGTTCAGACTGACATCCCGCACTGCCTCTACTTTTCCTCCTGATCCCTGAAGGGATACGGACAAGTGTTCTATCTTTAATATTTCTTCCATAAAATCTCCAAACGTTTGAAAAGGGGGCAGCTTTTTGCCCCCTTCCTATGTGAATTTCTTTTTATCTGATCTCCCACTCTGTAATGTTCCAGAAGATTCCGACACCATGGTGTCCTAATACAGTATTTTCATCAATTCCTGTGATCTGACTGTCTGCAACATACGGAGCATCGATATAACAGAAAAATGTATATGCCGGATTTTCTGATAATGCGATCTGGAACTGTTTGTAATATTCCATACGTTCCGCTTCATCATTCGTCTGACGAGCCAATGTCAGGTATTTATCAACTTCTTCATTTGAATATCCTGAATAATTTGCTCCTTTGTCCGTACCAAATACTTTATAAGTATGATCATCTGCATCAAATGGAGAACCCCAGCCGATGATACAGCATTCCTGTCCGCCCCAGTCAATACCCTCTGAAGGAACATTGGCTTTGACATCCAGTCCGATCTGCTGAAGCTGCTGTGCAGCGATCTGTGCCATATCGATACGTACCTGATCACCCGGTGTTGCATTGATCGTAAATCCGATCTTTTCTCCATCACGATACCAGAATCCGTCTTCTGCCTTTTCACAGCCTGCCGCAGCCAGTAATTCTTCTGCTTTTGCCGGATCATAATCATAATGTTCTACATCTTCATAATTGTATTTATTTAACTGGATCGGGCTGTATGCGGTAAAGCCTTCTCCCAAAAGTACTGCATCTACGATCGCCTGAGAATCGATGGCATAATTGATCGCCGGGATCAGATCTGCATTTTTCTGCCAGTATTCATTCCAGAAATTGTAAAGGATTCCACGATAATCAGCTGTTTTCATATCGTAAACGGTCAGTTCTTCATCCTCTTTAAAACTTTCTGCATCTTTTGGTGTTACCTGTGCCAGATCCAGTTCGCCATTCTTTAACTGAAGTGCTTTCGCTGAATCATCGGTAACGATCTTAAAGATCACAGTATCAATCTTTGCTGCACCATCAAAATAGTCCTCATTTTTCACCATGGTGATCGCCTGTCCTACATCCCAGCTTTCCATTTTATAAGGACCTGTTCCGATCGGGCTTTTAAAATAATCAGATTCCCACAGATCTTCTCCTTCCAGACAATGTTCCGGAAGAATTGACATCGTCATATAATCCAGAAAAGCATAATTCGGTTCTGACATCACAAAAGCGATCTCTGTATCAGAAAGAACGTTGATCTCCTGAACTTCTTCATAGTTTGGTGCATTTTCTGAACCATTATCAGGATCCATGATGGCTTCAATGGTAAACTTCACATCGTCTGCCGTAAATGCTTCTCCATCATGCCATGCAACATCATCTCTTAAGATAAAATCATAGGTCATGGTTTCTTCATCATAAGTCCAGCTTTCTGCCAGTGACGGTACCAGATTGCCGTCTCCGTCACGTTTTACCAAACTGTCAAATAATAAGTGCTTGATCTCACAATGCTCATTCATGATCGGGTTGATCGAATCATAATCTCCGGAACCATAAACCAATGTACTTTCTTCTGTTTCTGCTTTTACCTCGGTTTTATCTTCAGCAACTTCATCTGAACCTCCGCAGGCTGTCATGCCCAGTGCCATCACGCCGGCAAGAAGCAGTGCCAGAAATTTTTTTGTCTTTTTCATCCTGTATTTTCTCCCTCTCATTCCATCTGCAAGGAAT
>CAZWLV010000057.1:0-3125 GCA_964634715.1 uncultured Lachnoclostridium sp.
TCTTTTGCAATCTTTGTGTTATATTTTGACAATCCCCTGATGTTCCATTATAATAGTGTAGAAAAAGTGCAGCTGCCGGTCTTACGCATGCTGCCGATCATATTTTACAGGAGGTGACTTATATGGCAGTCACTTTGAAAGATGTTGCTGCATTGTCCGGTGTTTCTCCGTCTACTGTTTCCAGAGTATGCAAAGATCACCCTTCGATCAGCCGTGAAACCAAAGAAAAAGTACGCAAAGCGATCGAACAGCTCGGATATGAACCAAATTTCCAGTCCGCAGATACCGCTTCAAAATCAAAAACCATCGGGATCATCCTGCTGCCTTCCCAGAAAGAATCTTTTGAAAATGCATTTCATCTGGAACTCATTCATGGGATCAGCCAGTTCTGCAACCAGCACAACTATATGAACACGATCATTACCGGTCAGAATGACGAGGAGATCTTACAGGTGATCACAAACCTTGTAAAATCCGAACAGGTTGATGGTTTTATCGTAACTTATTCAAAACAGAACGATCCAATCGTTGACTACCTTTATAATGAAGGATTACTTTATGTCGTGATCGGAAAACCATATAATTTTACAAACGAAACCATCTGTGTAGACAACGATAACGTGTTAGCGATGCAGGAAGCAACCGAATATCTGCTGAATCTTGGACATGAAAATATTGCTTATCTTGGAAGCGACAGCAATTTTATGTTTGCTTCCGACAGAAAATCCGGCTATCAGCTCGCCCTGCTCAATCATGGAATTGCCATCGATCCGGAAAACATCGTGGAACTTCCGTATATCATTCCGGATGAAGATATCAAAGCTGTTTACCATCTTTTGAACCGGCCGGATCATCCGACTGCGATCCTTGTCAGTGATGATATCTTTGCAGTTGCATTAGAACGTGTGTGTATTGAAACAGGATTATCGATCCCTGAGGATCTTTCCATCATTTCATTTAATAACTCACTGTTCGCCAAACTGACTTCACCGCAATTAACTTCTGTCGATATTAATTCTGTCCAGCTTGGCATTGAAGCAGCTTCGCAGGTGATCAATCATATCGAAAATCCAAATCTTCTTGCGACGAAGATTGTTGTGCCGCATAAATTGATCGAACGCCACAGCTGTACAAAACGATCTTAATAAAAAACCTTTTCTAAAAGACCAGATTCTGTTTTGGAACACGTTCTTTAGAAAAGGTTTTTTTCATCTTATTTTATTTTTTCATGTTTTTTGTAAGTTTTATGGCTGTTGGTGTCACTGCAAGTCCGCCTTCTGCTGTTTCTTTATATTTTTTCGGCATTTCTCTCCCGATCTCGCCCATGACATCGATAACTTCATCTGCCGGAATCACGCTGGCTACTCCTGCCATGACCATATCAGCCGCAGTCACGGCATTTACGGCACCGATCACATTTCTTTTCACACAAGGAACTTCTACCAGACCGCCGATCGGATCACAGGTAAGCCCCAGCAGACTCTTCAGTGCGATAGCAACTGCCGCACAGATCTGTTTGGAATCACCGCCCTGTAAATGAACCAATGCTCCTGCCGCCATGGCACTGGCAGAACCGATCTCCGCCTGACATCCGCCAAATGCTCCGGAGATCGATGCTCTGTGAGCAATGATCTGACCGATCCCTGCTGCTGTATATAACGCTTCGATCAGCCGATCCTCGGAAGGTTTTCTCTGATCTGCATAAGTCAGAAGAACGGCCGGCAATACACCGCAGGATCCTGCCGTAGGTGCTGCCACGATCCTTCTCATGCAGGCATTGGATTCTCCCATTTTCACCGCACGTTCCATCACTTTTCCTACAAATGCTCCGCTCATGGAATCTCCTGCTGCAACATATTCTTCCAGTTTTTTTCCATCACCGCCGACCATACCGCTGTTTGATTTTCTGGTACCAGTATATGATTCATCTGCATGACGCATCGCCAGATACATTTCTCTCATTTGAGAAAATGAAGTTTCGGCTTCTACCTGACGTTCTTTGCAGTCATCTTTCAGGATCACTTTCCAAAACGGAATCTGATCCGCTTCTGCCTTTTCACAAATTTCTTTTAACGATTTATAGACCATTTTCCACTCCTGCTGCTATTTCATACTATAATAAGTGATCTTTTCGATCCCTTTACATCTTTCCAGATGGCTGATGGATTCTGCCGGCACTTCTCTGTCACACTCCACGACCATAACGGCACTTCCTCCACGACTGTCACGGTACAGCTGTAACGTCGCAATATTGATCTCAAGTTCGCTTAACATCGTCGTTACGGAAGCCACACATCCCGGCTGATCCACGTTTTTAACGATCAATGTCGGATATTCCGCACAAAAGTTTGCTTCCATACCATCGATCTGACAGATTTTCATTCTGCCGCCGCCCAAAGATGCTGCCAGAATCTCCATTTTTTTCCCTGAAACTCCTGTTAAATTCAGGATCACACTGTTTGGATGTGCTTCTTTTAAGTTTGCTTCGCCAAAAATAACTTCCATGCCTGCTTTTTTTGCTTCTTCAAATCCATGGGGAACTCTTTCATCATCCGGAAGCATTCCAAGCAGTCCTGCTACCAGTGCACGATCCGTTCCATGTCCTTTTCCTGTCGCTAAAAAGCTTCCATATAATAAAAGCTCTGCCTGTTTTACCGGTTCGCCTAAAAGCTTTCTCGATACAAATCCAATCCTGACCGCTCCTGCCGTATGCGAACTGGAAGGTCCTACCATTACAGGACCGATAATGTCAAATATGTTCATCTGTCACTTCTCCATTATGTTAAATTCTGCTAATTCCCAAAGATCATTCCCAGTCTTCCATTTCCCTGATCAGATCCTGCTCATAATCTCCGAGATAATCCATCATCCTGCCGCCGCTTTTTACATTGCTTTCTGCACCTGACTGTCCGTCTTCGGCAAATTCCCAGATATGATATCCCACTCCACGATATTCAAAATCAAGACTGCCCAGATTTTCCTGTTCACAGTATTGAAATTTCAATCCACGATTCGTTAAATATGCCTGTATTTTTTCAAGTCTCATCTTTTTTCTCCATCTATTTTCAAAAATCAGTTTTTATCTTCCTTTATTAAACCATAATCAAAGAACACTTGCAAGACTT
>CAZWLV010000057.1:3225-8602 GCA_964634715.1 uncultured Lachnoclostridium sp.
CAAGACTTCAAAAGGAGTTCAAATTTTAAACTGTTCATTTCTATAAAAATGTGGTAATATTTCTTTTGTATGTGTTAAATTTGGCGGATTTTACCGATTTTCACTATAAACAAAGGAAAGGTTGAGAACATACTTATGAAACAAAAAAAGAAATTTTCATTAATTCCCTACCTGATGAAATATAAATATCATTATACTGCCGGAATCCTTGTTCTTTTGATCGTCGATCTTGCCGGTCTTTACCTGCCGCAATATATCGGAGAGATCATTGACGGACTGACAGCAGGAACACTTCATCTGGCAGGAGTCAGACAGATCCTCTTAAAGATCCTGATCATGGGGCTGATCATGATGGCAGGACGATTCGGCTGGCGTTATTTTATCATTGGTGCTTCCCGTGGCGTGGAATATCATCTTCGCAACGATATGTTTGCACACGTAGAGACTTTATCTGCCCGTTACTATAACAAGCATAATACCGGTGATCTGATGGCTTATTTTACCAATGACCTGCAGGCGATCCGTCAGGCCGTCGGCATTGCTGTCATTACCGCATTTGATGCCATCATCATGACCTTTATGGTACTGGTCAAAATGGTCGTCTATGTTGATCTGAAATTAACGATCATCGCATTTATCCCGCTTACGCTCGTAGCCGTTGCATGTTATTATTTCGGTCTTGAATTCGATAAACGTGCCGGAAAATGCCAAGATGCTTTTTCCAAGCTTTCCAACAGAGTTCAGGAAAGTCTGACCGGTGTACGTGTGATCAAAGCATTTGTTCAGGAAGAGCAGGATCTTAAGACATTTGAAAAAGCAAGCCTGCACTCCATGGAAAAAAATCTTGATCTCGTAAAATTAGGTGTTGTGATCGGTCCTTTCTTTGATACGGTCACTGGTCTTAGTATTTTGGTCACATTGATCTTCGGTGGCCGCATGGTATTAAACGGTGAAGTATCCATCGGACAGTTTGTTGCATTTAATTCCTATATCGGTATGCTGGTATGGCCAATGATCGCCTGCGGAGACTGCATCAATTTCTTCAGTCAAGCTTCTGCGGCTATAAAACGAATCTCTGAAATCTTCAATGAAGAACCTGATATCGTTGACCAGTCTGTAGAAGAATTAAAAAATGCAGAATTAAAAGGTGAGATCACTATGAACGATCTGACATTCTGCTATCCTGACGGTGAATCACCTGTTTTAAAACATTTAAATCTTCACGTAAATGCAGGCGAAACCATCGCAGTCATGGGACGTACCGGCAGCGGAAAATCATCACTTGCCGATCTTTTGCTGCGTGTTTATGACTGTAAACGAGGAATGCTCCTTTTAGACGGAAAACCGATCGAAGATTATCCTCTTTCCGTACTGCACAGAGATGTCGCATATGTACCGCAGGAGAATTTCATGTTCTCCGATACATTAGAAGAAAACATTGCTTTTGGACTGGAAGAACGTCTGGAAGAACATCCTGAGATCAGGGAAGCCATCTATCAGGCAGCAAAAAATGCCTGTATTCATGACAATATCATGGATTTTCCGGAACAATATCAAACGCTGGTCGGAGAACGCGGCGTAACTCTTTCCGGCGGACAGAAACAGCGAAGCTCTATCGCCAGAGCATTACTCATGGATGCACCGATCCTGATCTTAGACGATTCACTCTCCGCAGTTGATACGGATACCGAAGAAAAGATTCTGGAAAATCTGGTACGCCTGCGTAAAGGAAAAACGACGATCATCATTGCACATCGTATTTCCACTCTGCAAAAAGCAGATCACATCGCAGTCCTGACAGAAGGCGAACTCAGCGAATATGGTACACACGATGATCTTTTAAAAGAAAACGGATTTTATGCAGAAATCTTTAAAAAGCAACAGTTAGAACAGGAATTGGAAGGAATGTAACATGCAAAAACGTTCATTAACAGAAGATACTTTAGAATTCAATACTCAGGGAAATGCTCTGCTCCGCCTGCTTGCCTATATGAAACCTTATACAGGCTGGATCATCTTTTCTCTGCTTTTGGTACTCGGTCTGACCGCATTTGATCTTTACCGCCCTATGCTGATCGGTGATGCCATCGATACCTTCGAAGCACAAGGTGATTATGATTTTCTCCTTCAGACCGCATGGAAATATGCCATCGTACTTTTTCTTTCTTTCGTCTTTAATGTGACCCAGTCATGGATCTTACAAAAGACCGGACAAAAGATCATGGTGACTATCCGAAGAGATGTCTATACACATTTACAGACTTTAAGCAGCCGTTACTACGATCTGACTCCGGTGGGAAAACTGGTTACAAGAGTGACGAATGACGTTGTCGCATTAGAAGAAATGTACTCCGGCATTTTAGTAAAAATGTTCCGAAATATCGTAAAGATCATCGGATTAGCAGCCGTAATGATTCTTATGGACTGGCAGCTTTCTTTATATTCTTTCCTGCTGCTTCCGCTCGTCATCGCACTGACTCTTGCAATGCGGAAAATTTCCAAAGAAACTTACCGTATGGTACGAACCCGTCTTACGGATATCAATACCTTCTTATCCGAAAATCTCTCCGGTATGCGTATCATCCAGATCTTTGGCCGCGAAAAGCGTAAATTTGATGAATTTGATGGAAAAAACCGTCGCCTTTATCAGGCTTATTTCCGTGAGATCATGATCATGGCAATCTTTTGGCCATTGTCCTACATCTTAGGGATCTTATCCCTGATGATCGTTCTCGGTGTCGGAAGCCGGGAAGTATTAAAAGGAACGATCTCCATCGGTTCTCTTTACATTTTTGCCCAGTATATCCAGACATTTTTTGATCCGATCCGTGAACTGTCGGAACAGTTTTCAACACTGCAGAACTCCATCGCTTCTGCGGAAAAGATCTTCACGGTCTTGGCTGAAAAACCGCTGGTAACAGAACAGGAAAATCCTGTCATCTTACCTTCGATCAAAGGGCGGATCGAATTCGATCATGTATGGTTTGCATATGACGGAGAAAATTATGTCCTTCGTGACGTTTCCTTCGTGATCGAACCGGGTGAAAAAGTCGCTTTCGTAGGTGCGACCGGTGCCGGAAAATCTTCGATCTTAAATCTGATCGGAAGATACTATGATATCCAGAAAGGACATATTTACATTGACGGCGTTGATATCCGTGAACTCAGTAAAAAACAGCTGCGACGTGCGATCGGACAGATGCAGCAGGATGTTTTTATCTTTGAAGGTACGATTGAAAGCAATATCCGTCTTCATGATACTGACATCACTTCGGAACAGGTACAAAAAGCCGCCGAATATGTCAATGCTTCCCATTTCATAGAAAAGCTCCCAAAAGGCTATCAGGAACCTGTTGCAGAACGAGGCGTGACTTTCTCTGCCGGAGAACGCCAGCTCCTCTCTTTTGCCCGTACACTGGCTCATGATCCTCAGATTCTGGTCATGGACGAGGCAACTGCAAATATTGATACCGAAACAGAACTTCTCATTCAGGAAGCATTAGAAAAACTGATGAAAGGCCGTACCACGATCATGGTCGCTCACCGCTTATCGACGATCCAGCATGCTGACTGCATTATGGTCATGCACAAGGGAAAGATCCGTGAACGCGGAACTCATCAGGAATTATTGGCACAGGATGGAATCTATAAAAGACTCTATGAACTGCAGATTCAAAAAGAGCTGTAATAAAAGTAATGGCAGGATCATCTTCCTTTTACGGAATGTCCTGCCTGTTTTTTAATTTATGAGAATTAATAGTAAAATCCTTCACTGCGAAGCAACTTCACAAATTCGAAAATCTCTTTTCCGTCAATTTCAAATGGAAATAGAAAAGAAAAACCAATCTCCTTTTCATCACAGGCACAGATGTTGTCTTTCATTTCCTGTATCGTCTGTCCTGCGTGATAAAAATCCGCAAGATAATCCTCTACACCGTATACTTCAAATTCATACCCCGTAAATTTTTCAAAAGAATATGTCAATACCGTACTTCGTTTTAACTTTGTCGATACTGAAATTTTATCAAACTGTATTTCAATATCACAAAAGCCGTTTACACTGATCACCGGAATAGGGTACGACTCTCGAATCCAATGATCGTTATCACCCTTGTGATAGTGTCCGTTGTACCAGCCGGATTCCAGTTTGAAAATTCTGTGAAACAAGGCATAAACAATCTCAGCCTGTTTCATTTCCAAACGATCATAGGTTCTATTTATTTCATTCAGCAGTTCTTTATTCATCAAATTCACCAGCCTTTCGCTCGGATAAAGAATCTTAATGATTATAACAGTTTTTGCCAATCATCATTTTTCATCTCACGGTTTCACACGCCAATAACCATTTTCATCTCGATCTAAAAGCCCTTCTCCAACCATATCACGGCGGATTTTGCAGAAATCATCATGGAAATCTGCGATAATGATATTTACTTCCCGTTCAGTATAAATACGGTCATATTCAAATGCTTGAGCAATTACTTCCAGAACGATACGTGCTTTCTTACGCTGAGTCGGAATTGATCTCAGCTTGTTATACTCAAAAAATGTGTCGATCACTTTTTGACGGTATTCCGCATCCCGCTGTTCCTGAACTTCTGCCTCATCAGACTCCTCTTGCAGTATTTCCAAAATGCTCGTTTCAAAAATCTCCTTTTTAAGCGAATACATCATGTAATACTGGCTTTTGTAGGAAGTAACTGCACCGGCATCTGCCAGCTTTTTTAAGTGAAAAGAAACCGTAGGTGCAGTAATCCCCAGTCTTTCAGCCAAGCGTTCAACATACATATCTTCGATTGCCAATGATTTTAAAATCTGCAAACGGGATTTATCCGACAGGCACTTAAAAAGGCGGATAGCCTCATTTTCTGTCATTCTGCTCCCTCCCAAATCTTTATGAAATCTTCTTTG
This sequence comes from uncultured Lachnoclostridium sp., assembly GCA_964634715.1. Lineage (GTDB taxonomy): Bacteria > Bacillota > Clostridia > Lachnospirales > Lachnospiraceae > HGM12587. The sequence continues at coordinate 8,137 of CAZWLV010000057.1, forward strand.
ATTTTGGCAACCGTATCCAGTTTAAGCTGCTCAAGATGCATCTTTTCATCATCATGATGCTGTTTCGCTTTTTCATATGCGATCACCCAATTTGATGGTATTTGATCTGTTTTCTGCTCAAAAAAACACCGTACCGCATCAGAATCTTTATTGTTTTTCAGTGCAACAGAGAAAATCGTACGGAAAATATCATAAACGTTTGCTTTCACTTTTTCAAAGTTTGCCTCATCCTTCCGATCATCTGCAAGCAATTCTTTGCTGTGCTGCTCACACATAGAAATTTGTTGTTCAAAATAGTTGTTCAGTTTCAACACTTTCATTTCAACTTCAATCATAAAATAACCTCTCTTTTCCGCATCTCGTAAGATCCATAGGATCAGATGCTTTATTGGGACTTGATATGGAATGTTTCAGAAAATACATTGTACTTTCATTATTCCATCTCCGATCTGTTTATGATTATATA
>CAZWLV010000058.1:0-8499 GCA_964634715.1 uncultured Lachnoclostridium sp.
CTGTTATGAGCATGGGAATCAAACAGGGACAGGATATCACTGTAACTGTTGAAGGTGAAGATGAAGATGCAGCAGCAGCAGCAATCGAAACTTTCTTAAAAGAAAACGTATAAGATCATCTTAACTACACTAAATTAAAAGATCATAGAAAGGGGACTGTTGAATCAGTCCTCTTTTTTTGATATACTATGAAAGGTACTGATCTGTAGATTATTTTGCGGATATGATGGCTTTTAGCAGGTAATCTTAAGCTTTTAGGAGCTGTATACAGGAAAGTATCAGAATAAACTGCAAAAGAATTTCAATAATAAAAATAAATGAGAAAGAAATTTTGTATAGTTTAGCTGAATAATAAGAAAAGATTACGGAGACAGAGGTGTTCCGTAATAAAATGGAGATTTTATGAAAGTAGAAAATTTGACAACGTATGAATTAATAGAAAAACATCCGATCGCAGAATTGGACAGCGTGGCATATCTCTTAAAACACAAAAAGAGCGGTGCCAGAATCGTACTTATGGAAAATGATGATGAAAACAAAGTATTTAGTATCGGATTCCGTACACCGCCGCAGGACAGTACCGGACTTCCGCATATTTTGGAACATTCCGTACTTTGCGGATCTAAAAAATTCCCGGTAAAAGATCCTTTTGTAGAACTTGTAAAAGGTTCTCTGAATACATTTTTAAATGCAATGACTTATCCGGATAAAACGGTTTATCCGGTGGCAAGCTGTAATGATGCTGATTTTCAAAATCTGATGGACGTTTATCTGGATGCGGTTTTTCATCCGAATATTTATGCAAGAGAAGAAATCTTCCGTCAGGAAGGCTGGCATTATGAGTTAGAAGATCCGGATGGAGAACTGACATTAAACGGCGTGGTATATAATGAAATGAAAGGTGCATATTCCTCTCCGGAAGATGTGCTTGAAAGAAAGATCATGGATGCACTTTTTCCTGATACACCATACGGAAAAGATTCCGGCGGTGATCCTGACGTGATCTGGCATCTTTCATGGGAACAGTTTTTAGAATTCCATAAAAAATATTATCATCCTTCCAACAGTTATATTTATCTGTATGGAAATATGGATATGGCAGAAAAACTGCAGTGGTTAGATGAAGCATATCTGAAAGAATATGATGCGATAAAGATTGAATCGGAAATACCGATGCAGACTCCTTTTGAAACGATGCAGGAATATCGTTTGGAATATCCGATCTCTGAAAATGAAGACGAAAAAGATAATACGTATCTTTCATACAATAAAGTGATCGGAACAGTGCTGGATAAAGAATTATATCTTGCATTCCAGATCATTGAATACGCCCTTCTGGCAGCACCGGGAGCACCGTTAAAACAGGCACTGTTAGATGCGAAGATTGGTAAAGATATTGTCAGCTCTTATGATAACAGTATTTTACAGCCGACATTTTCTATTATATCTAAAAATGCCAATGTGGATCAGAAAGAAGCATTTGTAACGCTGATCACACAGACTTTGGAAAATATTGTTCATAAGGGAATTGATAAAAAGGCACTGGAAGCCGGTATTAATTATTATGAATTCCGATACAGAGAAGCGGATTTTGGAAATTTCCCGAAAGGATTGATGTACGGACTTCAGGCGTGTGACAGCTGGCTGTACGATGACCGTAAGCCATTCATTCATCTGGAAGCACTGGATACGTTTGCTTCTTTAAGAGAACGTGTAGAAACTGATTATTATGAAACGCTGATCCAGAAATATTTGCTGGACAATACACATGGAGCAGTGGTTACGGCTGAGCCGAAGAAAGGTCTTGCAAAGAAAAAAGAAGAAGAACTGAAGAAGACTCTGGCAGATTATAAGGCATCTTTATCAAGAGAAGCGTGTGAAAAGCTGGCAGCAGATACCAGACATTTGAAAGAATATCAGGAAGAAGAAAGTTCGCAGGAAGATCTGGAAAAGATCCCAGTTTTAAAATTAGATGAGATCAGCCGAAGTGTCCGCCCGTTTAAAAATGAAGAATTAAATATTGCAGATACCAAAGTGGTATATCATGATTATCATACGAATGGGATCGTATATCTGAACATGCTTTTTGATATAAAAAATCTTCCGCAGGAGCTTTTGCCGTATGCATCGATCCTGAAAAATGTATTAGGCTATATTGATACGGAAAATTATTCTTTTGGAGAACTGTTTAACGAGATCAACAGAAAGAGCGGCGGTATCAGTTCCGGATTGAATATTTATACAAAAGACAATGATGAATCAAAAATGGTTTATGAATTCAGGGCAAAATCTTTAGAAGAACAGCTTCCGTTTGTATTTACGATGCTGAAAGAAATTTTGACAAGATCAAAACTGGAAGATGAAAAACGTCTGAAAGAGATCCTTGCACAGTTAAAATCCAGAATGCAGATGTTCCTCCAGTCACAGGGACATTCCGTGGCAGTGAACAGAGCATCTTCTTATTTTTCTGAAGCAGCCGGATTTTCAGATAAAACAGGCGGTGTTACATTTTATCGTGTGGTCGATGATCTGGAAAGCCACTTTGAAGAACGAAAAGAAGAGCTGATCGCAAAATTGCGGGAAGTATGTGAATATGTATTTTGTCCGGAAAATCTGCTGGTCAGTGTAACGTGTGAACGTAAGGCTTTGGAAGGCTTTGAAGAGCAGATGAAGGTACTGCAGTCTTGTCTGAAACCGCTGAAAAAAGTTTCAGAACAAAAAGAAAGCAGTCTGGAAAAGAAAAATGAAGGATTTTTGGCATCATCACAGGTACAGTACGTGGCTGTGGCAGGAAACTTTAAAAAAGCCGGATTGGAATATACAGGTGCTTTACGGGTATTAAAGACAATTTTAAGTTATGATTATCTGTGGCTGCAGATCCGTGTCAAAGGCGGAGCATATGGCTGTATGAGCGGATTTTCAAGAAATGGAAATGGTTATCTTGCAAGTTATCGTGATCCAAATCTTCGTAACACGCTGGAGGTTTATAGAGGAACGATAGAATATTTGAAAAATTTTGATGCTTCAGACAGAGATATGTTAAAATATGTGATCGGAACGATCAGTGATATGGATATTCCGCTGACACCATCTATGGCAGGACAGCGTTCGATGTCTGCATATCTGACCGATATTACGGAAGAACGTATCTTAAAAGAAAGAGAAGAAGTTCTTTCCTGTACCGTAGCTGACATCAGAAAACTGGCAGCGTACATTCAGGCAATTCTTGACGAAGAGGCACTTTGTGTCGTAGGAAATGAAGAACTGCTGAAAAAAGAAGAAGACCTGTTTAAGAAGCTGGAACCATTGTTTTAAACAAAAGAAAGGAAAAATATGAATACAAATGCAAATTTTAAATCAGGATTTGTAACCCTGATCGGAAGACCAAATGTGGGAAAATCAACATTGATGAACCGTCTGATCGGACAGAAGATCGCGATCACATCAAATAAACCACAGACGACAAGAAATCGTATTCAGACAGTTTATACGGATGAAAGAGGCCAGATCGTATTTTTGGATACACCGGGGATCCATAAAGCGAAAAACAAACTGGGAGAATACATGGTAAACGTAGCGGAGCGTACTTTAAAAGAAGTAGATGTGGTACTCTGGCTTGTAGAGCCGACAACGTTTATCGGTGCGGGAGAACAGCATATCGCAGCACAGTTAAAAACGGTAAAAACGCCGGTCGTGCTTGTGATCAATAAGGTCGATACGATCAAAAAAGAAGAAATCCTGAAATTTATCGATGCTTATAAAGATATCTGCAATTTTGCGGATATTGTTCCGGTGTCAGCACTGAAAGGACAAAATACAGATACGGTTCTGGATGTGATCTATAAATATCTTCCATATGGACCGGCATTTTATGATGAAGATACGGTAACTGATCAGCCGCAGCGTCAGATCGTCGCAGAAATGATCCGTGAGAAAGCACTTCGTTCCCTGAATGAAGAAATTCCTCATGGGATCGCAGTGACCATTGAAAAAATGAAAGAACGTCCGGGTGGAAAAGTAGTGGATATCGAGGCTACGATCATCTGTGAACGTGACAGCCATAAAGGGATCATCATCGGAAAAGGCGGTGCGATGCTGAAAAAGATCGGCAGTGCTGCCCGATTTGAAATCGAAAAGATGATGGAAATGAAAGTCAATCTCCAGATCTGGGTAAAAGTGCGAAAAGACTGGAGAGACAGCGATCTTTTTATGAAAAACTTCGGATATGACAAGAAAGAAATCTAATGTCAGGAAAAAATTGCCGGCATTTGGATGACAGCAGCTTGTGTCAGAAGGTAAAATACAAAGGAAAAACAGCAATTAGATCTTACAGGAGAAACTTATGAGGGATGCGGTAACATTAACAGGGATTGTACTATCGTCAGCTCCATCAGGGGAATACGATAAACGGGTCGTGATCCTGACAAAAGAACGTGGAAAGATTACTGCATTCGCCAGAGGGGCAAGAAGACCGAATTCGTCACTGCTTGCGGCTACGGGCTGCTTTGCTTTTGGAACTTTTCTGGTTTATGAAGGCAGAGATGCTTACAGTCTGGTGCAGGCAGGGATCAGTAATTATTTTTCAGAACTGATGAATGATTTCGGCGGAGCTTATTATGGAATGTATTTTTGTGAGCTTGCTGATTATTATACAAGGGAAAATAATGATGAGCTTTCCGTTATGAAACTTTTGTATCAGTCTCTTCGGGCTTTGACGAAACAAAGTTTAAGCAGGGAACTGGTCCGGTATGTTTATGAATTAAAATTGTTTACCTGTGTGGGAGAATATCCTCAGGTATTTCAATGTACACAATGCGGTTCGGAAAAAGAGCTGTTTCTCTTTTCTATGTTTCACGGAGGAATGGTCTGCGAAGAATGCAGGAGCAGGGCAAAAGATGGTCTCCGGCTGAATCCGTCAACGGTCTATACGATGCAGTATATTATCAGTTCGGAGATAGAACGATTGTATACTTTTACGGTTTCAGAAGAAGTTTTGGCGGAATTGCGGATGGTCATGGATCGCTGGCGAGAGCGTTTTCTGGAAAAAAAGATGAAATCTTTGGAAATACTGGAAAGTGTAAAAGATATTTGTTGAAATTCACAGATAACAACGCTATAATATAGAAGATATGCTGAAGTAGGAGGAACAAGATGAAAAAATCATGGAGTCTTTGTGCAGTTATGGCAGCTGCATTGCTGTTGTCCGGCTGCGGAGAAAAGTTTGAACCGACAGAAAGTACGGTTTTCGTAAATTCGAAAGGTGCTGTTTCGGGGGCGATCATGGAAAACTTCGATAAAGCATATTATAAATTTGATGAACTTTCAGAAGAAGTTGAAAAAGAAGTGGCAGCGTATTGTCAGGAACAGAATAAAGAGTCTGTCAGTGTAGAATCCCTGACACAGGAGGGAGATACGGTTACGCTCTTTATGAATTATGAAACGGTACAGGATTATGCGGCATTTAATGATGTATTATTTTTTAGCGGTACCTATGGAGAAGCTTTAGATGCAGGATATCTTCCGGAAGAGCTGTATGATACAGACGGACAGCTGATCGACAGAGAGGGAGAAGAACTGGAAGAGCTTCAGGTGATCATCACAGAAGAAAGCATCAGCATACAGACCACCGGAAAAATCCGGTATGTCAGTGATAATGTCAGCATTACAGATAAGAAACTCGCAAAAGTTATGGAAGCAGGAAAAACCAGACCGGCTTTTATACTATATAAATAATGATGAGGAGAGAAGACATGGAAAAGACAATGGACAAAATCGTAGCATTGGCAAAGAGCAGAGGATTTGTATATCCGGGTTCTGAAATCTACGGTGGACTTGCAAACACATGGGATTATGGTAATCTTGGTGTAGAACTTAAAAACAATGTAAAGAAAGCATGGTGGCAGAAATTCGTACAGGAAAATCCATACAACGTAGGTGTTGACTGTGCGATCCTTATGAACCCGCAGACATGGGTGGCTTCAGGACATCTTGGCGGATTCTCTGATCCTTTAATGGATTGTAAAGCATGTAAAGAACGTTTCCGTGCAGATAAGCTGATCGAAGATTATCTGGCAGAAAACAACATTGAGATCGAAGGCAGTGTAGATGCATGGTCTCCGGAAGAAATGAAAGCATATATCGATGAACATGATATCGTTTGCCCGACATGCGGAAAGAAAGATTTTACAGATATCCGTCAGTTTAACTTAATGTTCAAAACATTCCAGGGTGTTACGGAAGATGCGAAAAATACAGTATATTTAAGACCTGAAACAGCACAGGGTATTTTCGTAAATTTTAAAAATGTTCAGAGAACTTCCAGAAAGAAAGTACCATTTGGTATTGGTCAGATCGGTAAATCTTTCAGAAATGAGATCACACCGGGTAACTTCACATTCCGTACAAGAGAATTCGAACAGATGGAACTGGAATTCTTCTGTAAACCGGGAACAGACCTTGAATGGTTTGCATATTGGAAACAGTACTGCATCGACTGGCTGAAAGCACTGGGAATGAAAGATGATGAGCTTCGTGCAAGAGATCATTCTCCAGAAGAACTTTGCTTCTACAGCCGTGCAACAACAGACCTTGAGTTCAAATTCCCATTTGGCTGGGGAGAACTTTGGGGAATTGCAGACAGAACAGATTACGACTTAACACAGCATCAGAACGTATCCGGAGAAGATATGTCTTACTTTGATGATGAGATCAAAGAAAAATATGTACCATATGTCGTAGAACCGTCTCTTGGTGCAGACCGTGTTGTTTTAGCATTCCTGTGTGCAGCATATGATGAAGAAACATTAGAAGGCGGAGATGTAAGAACAGTTCTTCATTTCCATCCGGCATTAGCTCCTGTAAAAGCAGCAGTGCTTCCGCTTTCTAAAAAATTAAACGAAGGTGCAGAAAAAGTTTTTGCTGAACTTTCTAAGAAATATAACTGTGAATTCGATGACAGAGGAAATATCGGTAAGAGATATCGCCGTCAGGATGAGATCGGTACACCGTTCTGTATTACTTATGATTTCGAATCAGAAGAAGATGGTGCAGTTACTGTACGTGATCGTGATACAATGGAACAGGTACGTATCAAGATCGATGAATTAGATGCATATTTAGCAGATAAATTTACATTCTAATTTTATATTTGAAACTATGAGAAGTACGTTTCTCGAACTCACGTAAACTATGAGAAACATGCTATGCAAGTTTCGTGGGAGATTGCGGTGCTCTTCAAATACTTGTGCAAGCACAGTATTTTCATCGCTGCTCGCGTAAATCAGAAATACACAGTCCGCAGATAAGATATTTGAAGGGATTCCGGAGAATAGTGCAGACTGTGTATTTTTTTGATCTGTTCAAACTTTTTCATGGTCTGAAGCATCTAAACATATAGAGTAAAAAAGAGTTACTGCTCAAAAGGAGGACACTATGAAGAATAAAAAAATAACTGCAATTATATTAGCAGCAATGATGGCGATGGGAACGGTTACCGGATGCGGTTCTGACGGGGCATCTAAAGCAACAGAAAAATCTGCCAATGCATCAACGGTTACCGGTACTGTCGATGAGATCAAAGATTTTATGTTTGTGATCGAGACAGAAGATGGAGCATTTTATTCATTCCCGAGAGAAGACGGGATCGATCTTTCAGAGATTTCTGTAGGAGATGAGATTACCGTTGAATACGAAGGAACAATATCAGAAATCGATGCATTTGACGGAGAAGTACTTTCTGTGGAAAAAGAATAACGATTTTGAAGTCTGAAAATAAGATTTAAGTTAAAAATTTAACAATTTAAACAAAACAATGCAGATAAATGCATTGTTTTTTGTTTAAATTGAATTAAATCTATTGACGAATCAAAAAAGTATGATATGATAAATATGTGCGCACACAGGTGCGCTTTTTTTCTCGACGGAGAAAAAGATGCTTCTGAGAAAAACATGGAGCATCAACAATACATGCATATCGGAAAACGATGTGATATTAACCAGAATTTTAGGGAGGAACGTAGTATGGCAAAATGGGTTTATATGTTCACCGAAGGTGATGCAGGCATGAGAAACCTTTTAGGTGGAAAGGGAGCAAACCTGGCTGAAATGACAAAGCTTGGACTTCCGGTACCACAGGGTTTCACGATTACAACTGAAGCTTGTACCCAGTATTATGAAGATGGAAGAAAGATTAACGATGAGATCATGGAACAGATCATGGAAGCAATCGTTAAGATGGAAGCTGTTACAGGCAAAAAATTTGGTGATAAAGAAAATCCTCTTCTTGTTTCCGTTCGTTCAGGTGCAAGAGCATCTATGCCGGGTATGATGGATACTATCCTGAACCTTGGTTTAAATGAAGAAGTAGTGAATGTATTAGCTGAAAAATCAGGAAATCCAAGATGGGCTTGGGATTGCTACAGAATATTTATCCAGATTGATTCAGACGTTGTTATGGAAGTAGGTAAAAAATACTTCGAACAACTCATCGACGAAATGAAA
>CAZWLV010000059.1:0-2312 GCA_964634715.1 uncultured Lachnoclostridium sp.
ATTCTCAGCCCTGCGTGAATCTCGCAAGAAACTGTTTTGTTCGTTCTTCTTTCGGATGTTCAAAAACTTCTTTCGGATCTCCCTGTTCCAAAATGATCCCATCATCCATAAAGATCACTTTATCTGCTACATCACGGGCAAATGCCATCTCATGCGTAACGATGATCATGGTCGTATGCTGGTCTGCCAGTTCTTTGATCACTCTTAAAACTTCTCCCGTCAGCTCCGGATCCAGTGCAGACGTCGGTTCATCAAAACATAAAATATCCGGCTTTAACGCCAATGCTCTTGCAATGGCTACACGCTGACACTGTCCGCCGGAAAGCTGGTGCGGATAATTATCCATCCGTTCTCCCAGTCCCATCTGTTTTAAAAGTTCTTCTGCCAAAAGCCTGATCTCTTTATGGATCTGTTTTTTATTCGCTTTATAATCCGGCTGTTCTTTCGCCAGAAGTTCTTTTGCCAGCATTACATTTTCCAGTGCCGTGTACTGCGGAAACAGATTAAAATTCTGAAATACCAGACCAAAACGAAGTCTTTTTTTTCGGATTTCAGATTCTTTTAAAGTTTCCGGATTTTTGGCATCTAACAGCACTTCATCCATGACTTTGATGACACCCTCGTCCGGTGTTTCTAAAAAATTCAGACAACGGAGAAGGGTTGTTTTTCCGCTTCCGGAAGAACCGATGATCGATACCACTTCTCCCTCTTCCAGAGAAAAGCTGACATCTTTTAACACCTCTGTTTTCTCAAAGGATTTGCTGATATGTTCTACCTGTAAGATTGACAAAACTCTTTCCTCCCATTTATCTGAAATAATCCAGCTTCTGTTCTAATTTTCCCAAAAGCAGTGTCAGGATCCCACTAAAGATCAGATAATACACTGCCGTAAAAAACAGCGGCCAGATGGCTCCTGATATTCCCTGAGAACCTTTCATAAATGCCTGACCTGCCCAGATGACTTCCTGCAGGGCAATGATCCTTGAAAGAGACGTATCTTTTACAAGGGTAATGATCTCATTGGATACCGGCGGTACGATCCTTTTGATCATCTGAAGCAGCTTGATCTTAAAAAAGATCTGTCTTTTTGTCATTCCAAGCACCAGTCCTGCTTCTTCCTGTCCGACCGGAACACTCTGGATCCCGCCGCGATAGATTTCTGCAAAATAGCAGGCATAATTAAAGATAAATGCCACAGCCGCCGCCAGAAATCTTCCGTTTTCACCGCTGCCCCAGATCGGCCGGTCTAAAACCAGTCCCGGAAAATAGTAAATGATCAGAAGCTGGATCATTAATGGTGTTCCTCTGATGATCCAGATGACCAGCTTCGTAAAAAGACTCAGCGGCCGAAATCCTGACATTGCTCCGAATGCGATCACAAGTCCCAAAGGCAATGCCCCTGCCAAAGTTACGATAAAGAGTTTTAATGTCTGCAAAAATCCTGCATTTAATGCCGGAAGTACGATGGGCATCTGCTGAAGAATCAATTCCATGTTTCTCTTTTCCCCTTACTGTTCTGCGATCGCTGCACTTACACCATATTTTCCTGCACATTTCATCATGCTTCCGTCTGCATAACGTTCGGCAAAGAATTCATTTAATGCTTCCGCCAGATCAGAACCTTTTCTAAAGCCTACACCGTATTCTTCACTGCTTAAGCTGACGGTATAAGTCAGATCCTGATAAGCCGTGTCCGGTCCCACCATTGCAGCTGCCATCAATGCATCGATCACTGCCGCTTCTGAAGATCCGGCGGATACTTCCATCAGTGCATCTGCCTGCGATTTCACCTCTGTAAATGAGATGCCTCTTTCTTCCAATACTGCTTTTCCTGCACTTCCTGCCTCAACTGCAAAGGTCAGTTTTTCAATGCTTTCTTCTGTCTGATATTCCAGTTCATCATCGATCGGTACGACAACGATCTGTGCATTGTTGCAGTATGCGTTGGAACATTCCATCGCACTTGTCACTTCATCAGTTAAAGTCATACCGTTCCATACACAGTCAATACTCTTTCCGTCAAGCTCCAATACCTTATTGTCCCAATCGATCTCTACAAATTCTGCCGTAACACCGAGACTTTCCGCAAATGCCTTTGCCATATCTGCATCGAAACCGATCCATTCGCCGTTCTCATCTTTGTAATCCATCGGAGCAAATTCTGTGATGCCAACGACCAGTGTTCCCTTTTCTTTGACATATTCCAGATCATTTGCTGCTGATGTACCTGCGGTCTTTCCCGTACTTCCGCATCCTGCCGATGCGATCACCATACAACCTGTCAACAATAACGCCATCCATTTTTTCATAAT
>CAZWLV010000059.1:2412-8342 GCA_964634715.1 uncultured Lachnoclostridium sp.
TCTTTTAAAACGATCCCTTTGGTCTCTTCTTTGTTCTTTTCTTCCAGCGTTTTTAAGACAGCTTCCGTTTCTGCACTGATCTCTTCCGGAATTTTATAGTTTAAAAGCTGTTCTGCGTCACTTTTTCCATAATTCGCAAGTTTTCTGGCATACTCTGCTTTTTTCCGGTATTCCTGCAGCTTTTCAAACTGATATGCGTTTTCAAAACAGGTTGCAGCTTTTTCATATAAAAACAGTCCTGCATAAGACACACCCAGATTATTCCACACCGCTCCATAAAATGCTGTGGAGATCCGGCTGTTCTGACGGATGCTTAAGATCTTTTCGTATTCCGTCACTGCTGCCCAGTAATTTTCATTTTGGAGCAGTTCATCTGCTTTATATTTCATTCGCTCCTGTGTATGCAGATGCTCTGTCTTTTTGACGTTCTCCGAAAACTGACGGATCTCTTCTTCTGAGTAATATTCTGAAGCCTGAAGGATCCTTAAAATCTGACGATAGCCCTGACTGCTGTTTTCTTTCGCATCATTTCTTAAGTCTTTTGCAAGTTCCGGCATTTTCAGCTCTTTCTCGATCCACAGATACAGCTTCTCTCCCAAAACCCTGTCATCAATAAAATAAGTATTTTTATACAGATAATAAGCCAGTTCTTCTATGGAATACAGGTGGATCCCCGTTGTTTCCGTGCGATACGGCACCTGTGCCATCGGATGCATACATCGTTTTACTGTTCCCATTTTAGTTCTCCCTCATAAACCAGATCAGACGGCGGAAAAATCTCACCAAAGCCCAGATCTTTGATCAAAATCTTTGCATGGGAAGCATCAGTAAATTCTACCCTGATCTGCAGTCTTGTCGTTTTTTTCGGTCGTTCCGGTAAATGTTCCAGACGGATCAGCATTGTCTTTTTTTCTTTTCTCCCAATCGGGATCAGTGCAAATTCAAGTTCCGGCTCTTCTAACAAAAGAACTTCTGTCTCTGTATTTGCTTCGTACCAGTATTTTCCTGCTTCCACAAGCGGAATCCAGCTCTCTTTTCCATCTTCTTCTGAGCGAAGCATGATATTGCAGGCAACTTTTTCCGGACAAAGATAAAGATACTGCATTTTCTTTGCTTTTAATTCCATTCCGTGGCAGCAGGCACCTTTGACATACAGGTTTTTTCCGATAAATACTCTTTTTCCCTTCTTCAGAAGGCTTTTATGTTCCTGCATCCACTGTTCTTCATAATCATCGCCTACAAGAAATACCGACGAAATACGTTCTTCTTCCAAAATCTCTTCCAGTGGATATTTCGAACGATCCTTGATCTCCACGATACACGGATCACTTCCTGCATATTTTTGCAGAAGATATTTTTCCATCGTATTTTCCCGATGATCCACTAACAATGCCTGATACATCAAAAGATCTCCGCCCTGATGAAACACATAGGCACAAAAGCATTCTGATCTGTCCAAAAAACATACCTTTTGTTTTTGAATGTTATAGATCTGCGTGATCTTCCGGAGCATTGCCCGCATTTTTTCCGTATTTTCTTCCAGACAAAAGACCAGATATTCCAGTGACTCCTGATTCCCGTAAGGTGAGAGCATTTTCCACAAATCCCTAAAAAGCTCCTGAAGCTGTACAGGATCTGAAATATCTTCTTTTACCGGGATCCGGTAATGCTCTGTCCCTGCGATCTTCGTGACCGACTCCGGTTCTCTCATACGATCTGTTTTTACACAGACCTGTGCATACTTTTTTCCAATTTCTATCGCTGCGATCATATTTTTTCCTCTATTTCATGGAAAACAGCTCTTTGGAAGCCTTTTCCAAATATCTGTACTGTTCAATCTCTTTTAAAAGTGCTTCTCCATTCTTTTCTTCCGTCAGGCGGCGGATCCGGTTAAAGCGTTTGTACTTCGTATCTGCTCCCAGCATAGAGCATTCTTTTTCCTTCGTTACATACGGTGTGGTGATCTCTTTCCCATCTTCTCTTTTTTCCGTGATAAAATAGGTGATCTTTTCCCCCTGAAGCATGGAAAATGTTTTGGAAAAGACTCCTCCACAGGTCGGATACAAACGGCAGGCAGTATAACGGTATGCCTCCCTTTCTTCTTTTTCGATGACATAATGCAAGGTTACCTGCGAAGAAGAAGGTGCTATATATTCGATCAGCATTTTATCCTCAAGGATCAATGCCTCCGGAATCGTTTCACCGAATTTTTTCATAAAATCATAATAACATTTCTTTGAAAAAAACATTTTCAGATAAGCAGATGCAAGCGTTTTCTGTTTTGCAGACAGTTCTTCCTTTTCTGAAAGATATTTTAAATATGCCAGAATACAGATTTCTGCATATCCCTGCTTTTCTAAAAGTTCTTCCTCTAAAAGAAAATAAAAACGGCTGTCAGGCTCTTCTCTTCCGAAAAAGGCTTCTCTGGACAGATAGGTCAGATATGCCTTCTTCACTGTCAGATCCGGCGTTTTCTGATGGTAGGAAAGATAAATTTCAAAATGATCTTTGAGCTTCGTTCCTGTAAACATCATCTGCATCAAAATACGCTCTTCCAGTCCAAAGGTATCCACACCATAAGCCTTTGCCTGTCTCCAGATTTCTTCCATCTGCTGGCAGGTACCCAAAAATGAGTCTGACAGATATTTTAAGGTCACATAATTTTTCTGTCCGCTCCTAAAACAGCTGTAACATAAACGATAATACAGATCACTTTCTGCTTCTTTGGAATCAGCCAATGCCGTCAGCACTTTTAAGATCATCGCTGACGGTACAAAAAATACACCATAATGTTCTGCCCATTCAAACGCCTTTTCATAGTTTTCCTTCCGGATCAAAAAGAGCAGGATCTTTCCTCTCTGTTCTCTGTTCAAAGCTGCTCCATCCATAGAAAACCATGTTTCCGGAATCTGATCCAGATGATCGTTCGCAGCATCATATTCCATCAGTCTGATAGCAGTCTCTCTTTGATACTCTTCTTTAAATGCCGGTATTTCCGGAATCTGTCTGTAAAAGCATTCGGTGTTTTCATCTAACGGAACCGGTTCTTCATTTTTTCCCAGAAGATACAGCAAAATCCCTTCATGATATTCCACATATTTTTTACAGATTTCTATATATTTTTTCTCGTCAAGCAGCTTTTCGATCTGATAGGAAACAGTATTCCGATACAGGTTTCCGCTCTCATCGACCAGCGTGATCACAGCCGACGGACTGTAGATCGGCAGATATGCCTGCTGTTTTTTGAAAACTGTTCTCTTCGGTCTTTTTAACTGCTGATAAGATACTTCTGCTTCCCGTATCTTTCCGTCAGAACAGGTGATCTTTCTTAAAAACATCAGGTCTGCCATGGCTTCCGCCATTTCTTTCGTAAAAATCTCCGGACACAGTACATGGTCATAAAGATAAGCATACTCTGTACTGATCCGTCTTTTTAAAAGACTGTCTACGGTATATTTTTCAATCTTTCCGATATACCGTTCATAAAGTTCCGGATTCTGTTCTCCATAACAGACGACATTTTTATACAAATATACCCTCTGGGAATCCGTCAGTGTATCGTGATAAAGAAAATAGAGCAATACCTGTTCCGGCAGCAGCTGTTTTTGCTGTCCGGTCGTCGCCATCATATAATATTCATGAAGATTGTTCAGCTTCAGATCATATTGAACTCCCAGTGCATAATACGCCGCTGCAGTCTGATCTGTTCTGCCGTTTCGCATATAAAGGCTGCACAGTGCCGCCAGAAGCTCTTTTGTCGAAAATGTACGGTAACACTCTTTTAAGACATATTCATATTTCAGATCGGCATTTTTCATCCGCATCGCTGATCTGGCGATCTGCGTTCCCATTTCTTTGGTCATGCATCTTCTTCTCATCGCCCAGATAGAACACTGCATCAAAAAATCATCCATGCTGCCCACTGCTTCCGGATATCTTTTCAGTGTCCGGATGACTTCGATATAGAGCAGGTTCTGCCGGCAGCCCATTCTCCACTGCTTTTCCAAAAATGCCATTTTTTTCTGTGGATTTTTTTCAAATCCTTCATCCAGACGTGCCAGATACCAGTATAAAGACGGCTGTGCAGCGTTTCTTTGATAAAGTTTTTGCAGCTGCAGCACGACATCTCTCCGCCGAACCGGATCCTCGGTAAGTTTTCCTGCAAGATAAAGAAATCCTGCCCGAAATTCTGTATTCCGAAACTGCAGTGCAGGATTTTTTTCATATTTTTTCAGGATCAGTTCGCCTTCTTCTGTTTTTCCTCCTCTGATGAGTGCAGCAGCTTCCATCAGATGATAGAGCGGATTTTCCGGCGATAATTCCTGCAATTTCCGGCTTCTTCGCAGATTTTTTTCTACACAGCTTTTTTTATCTGTTTTTTCCAGACAATAAGCTTCAAACTCTTTCAGATAATCTACGACCAGGCTTTTTTCAAGAGCAGATTTCATTTTCATGAAGTATTTCCCCTTCTTCTGTCACATTTTTACTAATCTGTACCTCAAAAGGTACTACAAATTCCCCTGCATTGGTGATCAGGATCAGTTTTCCTCTCTTTTTATCCCCATCTGCGGTATTTTTGCTGTTGTAAGTAAATTCCAGTCTGACTGTTTTTCCAAAAAACTTTGGCGTATCGATCTTTAAATTCCCGTCAGAACAAAGTGCATAACCTCTGATACGGACACCATTTTCAGAGGCAAACGTCAAATATCCGGTAAAGGAAGATTCCGGCTTCATTTTCCATGAAATCCCTTCTTCCGGCAGTTCCAGTTTCGGCAGAATTTCATCAAATTCTCCCCTAGCAAACCGTTCTATCTTCTCTTTCATAGCATCACCTTACTGTTTCATATATTTCTCATAAATCTCAAAAAAGTCCGCATCTGTCTTGTGGATCTCTTCTTTGATCTTCAGTTTTTCCCAACGTTTATCGCGAAACTGCGAATGGGTATGATTGGCAATCTCCGTATATGCTTCAGAAAATGCTTCTTTTTTCCGAAGCTCTGCCAAAACCAGTTTATTTTCCTGCGTTGCCTCATAATCCATGGTACTGATACACTTCACGATATAATATCCGTCAGATGTTTCGATCACATCACTGATCTCACCTTCATCGAGTGAGAACAGGATCTCTTCAAACGCCGGTTCTTCCATATCTCTGGCAAAATTTTTCACGATCTGCTTATCATCGCTTTCTGCCGCCGCCACTGTTTCAAAATCTTCCCCTGTACGGATCCGTTCTAACAGCTTTTGTGCTTTTTCTCTGACACCCGCCAACTCTTTTTCTGACATGGCTGTCTTTTCATTATTTTTCAGTTTCCAGTTTTTCAGATAGATCGTCTGAACAGTGACCGTTCTTGCCTCATCATCACTGATCTCCATATCTGCTGATTCTGTAATGGTTTCATAAACCTTATTGGCAACAGCGTATTCCCGATATACCGTTTCTGCAACATTTTGCGTAATATCTTCTTTTTCTTTTAAAACCTTTTCGAGTTTTTCATAATACTCTTCTGCCGCTGCTTTTACCTGATGCTGTTCCTGCTCTGTCAGCGTAATATCCCACTCTTCTGCCATGAGATTCATGATCTTGATCTGCGTCATTTTAGAAAGCACGACATCTTTTACGTTATCCTCCAGCGTGATCCCGCCAAAATCATAATTCCACATTTCCGCTCCATACGTATCCGCATAACGATGGTAAAATGTCGTCAGATAAACCATCAGCTCCGGCTCCGTACAGACTGCTTTCCCGATCTTAAAAATCTCATCTCCTGACAGACCTGTCGTAAATACGATCTGCGTATCACTTCCGCATCCGGTAAAGCACCCAAAGCTCAACGCTCCGATCATACAGGCGATCGCTGCTTTTTTTGCAATATATTTCCAATTCATATCATTTTTCCCTTATTTAGCATTTTCTCCATGGTATATCT
>CAZWLV010000060.1:0-3833 GCA_964634715.1 uncultured Lachnoclostridium sp.
ATTTGATAAGAAATTTCTTAGAATATCTTCCGTATAATGCAGGTAAAACTTCTTTTTTCTTTGCTAGAATTCAGCTTAACCTGTTGAAGTTCAACAGAGTGAGAAAATGAATGTAAAGAAAGAAGGATAAAAATGCAAAAGAAAACACTGGCAGTTATTTTTGGAGGAAATTCTACGGAATATGAGGTATCACTGCAGTCAGCTGCGGCGGTTTTAGAACAGATCGATCGTGAAAAATTTGAGATCATTCCGTTGGGGATCACAAGAAGCGGTACATGGTATCATTATAGGGGAACCATTGAAAAGATCCGGGAAAATACATGGTTTTTGGAAGATGATAACATATCAAAAGTGGTCGTTTCACAGGATCCGTCTGTACAAGGGCTGATTGAGTTTACAGAGGAAGGATTTCATAATATCAGGCTGGATCTGGCATTTCCGGTGCTGCATGGAAAAAATGGGGAAGATGGTACAGTACAGGGCTTGTTTGAACTGGCAGGAATCCCGGTAGCAGGCTGTGGTACACTTGCTTCTGCTTTGTGCATGGATAAAGACAGGGCACATAAGCTGGTTAATGCGGCAGGGATCGCTGTTCCTAAAGCAGTTTCCTTTAAAAATTTTGAAAAAGCAGAGGCATTTAGAAAAATTGAAGAAGAATTTACGTATCCTGTCTTTGTGAAACCTGTTCGTGCAGGTTCTTCTTTTGGGATTACGAAAGTTCTGAAAAAACAGGATTTGGAAAAAGCAGTCAGCCTTGCTTTTGAACATGATACAGAAGTGATCGTTGAGGAAAATGTTGAAGGCTTTGAAGTTGGCTGTGCAGTGCTTGGCATCGAAAAACTGATCGTAGGAAGAGTTGACGAGATTGAGCTGTCCGACGGATTTTTTGATTATACAGAAAAATATACGTTAAAATCGTCTAAGATCCATATGCCGGCAAGGATTACGGAGGAAACAGAAAAACGGATTCAGCAGACAGCAGTTCAGATTTACCGGACATTAGGATGTTCCGGTTTTGCCAGAGTGGACATGTTTTATACACCGTCAGGTGAAATCGTATTTAATGAAGTCAATACGATTCCGGGATGTACGTCTCACAGCCGTTATCCAAATATGATGAAAGGCATCGGGCTGTCATTTGCGGAAATGCTGGATCAGCTGCTCGGACTGTATGTATCATGAGAAAGCAGAAAGAATATCCCGGTATTGATTACTTTCGTATGATCGCAGCAGTGATGATCGTGATGATCCATACATCGCCCCTTGCTTCGCTGAGTGGGACAGGCGATTTTTTGCTGACACGTGTGCTGGCACGTACCGCAGTTCCGTTCTTTTTCATGACCTCCGGATTTTTTCTTTTTCAGGATCCTTATGATCCGAAAAAACTGACCGCATTTTTGAAAAAGACGGCAAAAATTTATGGGGCAGCAATCCTTTTATATCTGCCGGTCAATATTTATAACGGATATTTTCAGATGGAGCGAATGCTGCCGGAACTTTTGAAAGATCTGATCTTTGATGGTACCTTTTATCATTTATGGTATCTTCCGGCATCGATGCTGGGCGGAGCCTTGGCATGGTATCTGATCACGAAATTTTCTTACCGAAAAGCGTTTCTGGTCACAGGTTTTCTTTTTGTGATCGGATTATTTGGTGACAGTTATTATGGGATTGCAGAGAAACTGCCATTTTTGAAAAATTTTTATGATCAGATTTTTATGATTTCTGATCATACGAGAAATGGCCTGTTTTTCGCACCGCTCTTTTTTGTTTTGGGAGGATATTTTGCGGAAGGTAAGCATCGGAGAAATGTAAAAAAGAGTATTATAAAATTGATCAGTTTTCTGATTCTTATGATAACAGAGGCAATGCTGCTGCATCATTTTTCCGTACAGCGGCATGACAGTATGTATTTCTTTTTGCCGCCGGTTCTCTATGGATTATTTGGCATTCTCTTGCAGTTTCGTGGAAAACGGCATGAAAAATTTCGCACCGTTTCTTTTATGATCTATCTGATCCATCCGTGGATGATCCTTGTGGTACGGATTTTGGCAAAGCTTCTGCATTTACAGGAAATTCTGATCGAAAACAGTCTGGTTCATTTTTTCATGGTCTGCCTTTTGTCACTTTTCTTTGGAATGACCGCATTGGTTTTGAAAAAAGAGCCAAAGGTTAGAGAAACCTATGATCTTAGAAAAGAAAGAACGTGGCTGGAAATCGATCTGGAACATTTAAAACATAACGTTCAGGTGTTAAAAAAGATCATGCCGAAGGATTGTGAGCTGATGGCGGTAGTAAAGTCACAGGCTTATGGACATGGTGCAAAGAAAATCAGCTGTTATCTAAACGACATCGGAGTATCAGCCTTTGCCACAGCAACGATCGAGGAAGCCATTCAGTTAAGAAATCTTGGGATTTCAGGGGAAATTCTGATCCTTGGTTATACGGACATACATAGGGCAAAGGATCTTGCAAAATATGATCTGACACAGACACTGATCGGTCAGGAATATGCATCAGCCTTGGAAAAACAGGGATATCCGGTGAAATCTCATCTGAAGATTGATACGGGAATGCACCGGCTTGGATTTGAAGCGGATGATATAGAAGGAATCCGATCAGCATTTGCGATGAACAACTTAAAGATCACAGGAATTTTTACCCATTTATGTGTTTCGGACAGTCTGGAGGAAAGAGATATCGCATTTACCAAAAAACAGATCAAAAGATTTTATGATCTATTAGATCAGCTGAAAATGCAGGGGATCAAACTTCCAAAGATCCATATACAGAGCAGCTATGGACTGCTCAATTATCCGGAATTAAAATGTGATTATGTAAGAGTAGGGATTGCGTTGTACGGTGTATTAAGTTCTCCGAAAGACCGGACAAAATTACAGCCGGATCTGAAACCGGTACTTTCTATGAAAACGCAGATTGCCCTGATACGGGAGATCCGTGCAGGAGAAACGGTAGGTTATGGGCGTACATTTACGGCAGAAAGAGACAGCCGTATTGCCATACTGCCGGCAGGATATGCAGATGGTTATCCGAGAAATCTTTCCTGTGGAAAAGGAACGGTGCTGATCAATGGAAAAAAAGCACCGGTGATCGGTAAGATCTGCATGGATCAGATGGCGGTAGACGTAACGGAGATTCCGGAAGCAAAGGTAGGAATGACGGTAACACTGATCGGAACTGACGGGGAAGAAGAGATGACCGCACCTTTACTGGCGGAAAATGCGGAAAGTATCTCGAATGAGCTTTTGAGCCGTATGGGGCAGAGAGTAAAGATTGTCTAAATATAAGATTTTCATAGAAAGTAAAATAGAGATTGTGCTATACTAGGCGAAGTGACATGAGATAAAGAAACGAAAGGTTAGCAAATGCACAATCAAACATACAATAATTCTCTACATCAAAATCATACAAAAGATCTGGTCTACATTGCCCTGTTTGCAGTTCTGATGGCAATCTGTTCATGGATCTCGATCCCGACAGTCATTCCATTTACGATGCAGACGTTTGCGGTGTATCTGGCTCTTAATTTTCTTGGCGGAAAAAAAGGAACGGCTGCCGTCGGTATCTATCTGCTGATGGGGCTGATCGGACTTCCTGTTTTTTCGAATTTTACATCAGGGATCGGAGTTCTTTTGGGTGCAGCAGGCGGATATATGATGGGCTGGATCCTGTCAGGTCTTGTGATGTGGTTTTTGGAAAGGGTGCTTGGAAGAAAATTATGGGCACAGGCTGTTTCCATGCTGGTGGGATTACTGGTGTGTTATACAGCCGGAACGATGTGGTATCTGTTGGTTTATGCAAAAAATGCTGAA
>CAZWLV010000060.1:3933-8236 GCA_964634715.1 uncultured Lachnoclostridium sp.
ATTTAAGAAGAATGCACTTGACGAAAGGTTAGGTGCATTTTTTAGTACAAGAGAAAAATACAGCATATTTGCATGGATATAGTTGATGACTGTTACTCAGCTGAAAAACTTGTAAAATGTGTTTTATCATTTAAGGCAGTAAGAAGTCAAAATAGATGTTACACAGATTTGATTCAGATTTTACATAGCGTGTAGGATAGATTTCACATTCAGCTCTTAGAATTATGATCGTAGCGAAAAGGTGCTGTGGAAGGACAGCAGAAAAGACATGAGGAGAATGAATATGAAAAAGATGATCGCAATGATGATGACAATGGCAGTTACTGTTTCGATGCTGGCCGGATGTGGAAGCAAAGTGGGAACTGCTGATGGAGAAACAGCAAAAAATACAGTACAGAAAGAGTCGATTTTTGATCAAAAAGTGACGGGTACTGTTTCTACAGACGGCTCTACTTCGATGGAAAAAGTGATCGGTGCTTTGGGAGAAGCATTTCAGGAAACGACCGGAATCGGTTTTACGTATAATCCGACGGGTTCCGGAAGCGGTATCACAGCAGTATCAGAAGGTCGATGCGATATCGGTTTATCTTCCAGAAATCTGAAGGAAGAAGAGAAAAATGCAGGTCTGACAGAAACAGTTCTTGCTTATGACGGGATCGCAGTCATCGTCAATCCGGAAAATCCGGTAGAAGATCTTACTCTGGAAACGATCGCAAAGATTTATACAGGAGAGATTACCAACTGGTCAGAACTCGGCGGCAATGATGCGGAGATTGTTTTGATCGGCAGGGAAGCAGGAAGTGGTACGAGAGATGGATTTGAATCGATTACAGGTACCGAAGATGCCTGCTGTTACCGACAGGAATTAACATCAACAGGAGATGTGATCACGACAGTTTCTCAGAATCCGGATGCCATCGGATATGCATCGGCAGCTTCTGTAAAAGATACGGTGAAAGCCGTAACGGTGAATGGTGTAGCAGTATCAGAAGAAACGATCAAAGATGGAAGTTATGTGGTACAGCGTCCATTCGTACTTGTAACGAAAAGTGATGCAGTACTTAGCGAAGCAGCACAGGAATTTTTTGATTATGTAACTTCCGCAGATGCAGAAAATGTGATCTTAGCAGCAGGTGTGGTTCCGGCAAATTAGAAAAAGAGAAAAGGCAGCGATGGTGCTTAGGTCATCGCTGCCGCTTTATGGAGAAATGATGAAAAAATGTGAAAATCAAAAGAAAATCATGATGAAAAAGAACCGGATCATAGAAGAGATCATTCATGGGATTTTTTTGATCTTAGGACTGATCA
Organism: uncultured Lachnoclostridium sp.; assembly: GCA_964634715.1. Lineage (GTDB taxonomy): Bacteria > Bacillota > Clostridia > Lachnospirales > Lachnospiraceae > HGM12587. The sequence goes on from CAZWLV010000060.1 coordinate 5,242, forward strand.
CGGTAGGAGCAGTGCTTACGATCACCTGTTATCTGGTTGTTTCCGGAATTCCCGGCATTCAAAAAATCGGATGGTTCCGTTTTCTGTTTGGAAAGGAATGGGCATCTACGGCAGCTGTACCGAAATACGGTATTTTGCCTTTTATACTGACCAGCATTTATGGGACAGCCGGTGCGGTTCTTTTGGGAGTTCCGGTTGGATTTTTTACAGCAGTGTATCTTTCTAAAATGGCATCAGCGAAGGTAAAAGAAATAATGCAGTCTATGGTCAGCATATTGGCAGGGATACCGTCGGTTGTCTATGGGCTTGTCGGGATGCTGGTGCTGGTTCCGGCGATCCGGAAGTTTTTTAAGATACCCGATGGATCCAGTCTGCTGGCATCGATCATCGTATTGGCGATCATGATCCTTCCGTCTATTATAAAAATGTCTGTGACAGCTTTAGATGCAGTTCCAAAAGAATACGAAGATGCATCGCTTGCACTGGGTGCGACACCGATTGAGACTTATTTCAGAGTGTCTGTTCCGGCAGCAAAGAGCGGGATCGCGGCAGCTGTGATCCTTGGAGTCGGAAGAGCGGTCGGAGAAACGATGGCAGTTATGATGGTAGCAGGAAATGTGCCGAATATACCGGATTCACTGTTTCAGAGCGTCTGCTTTTTGACAACTGCTGTATCAAAAGAAATGTCTTATTCCAGCGGACTGCAAAGACAGGCATTATTTTCTATTGCATTGGTGCTGTTTTTATTTATCATGCTGATCAATGCAGCATTGAATTTCTTTCTAAAAAAGGAAAAGGAATAGTTTATGTTAGAACGACCATTATCGAAAAAAAGAAAAAGATATGAAGTCCTGATGAAAGGACTAATGATGGCGGCAGTGATACTTACCGCAGCATTGACGGCATTTTTGCTGATCTATGTGCTGGCGAAAGGGATTCCGAATCTTTCATTCAGACTGCTTACGACCAGACCAAGTTATTTGAATAATACTATTGGGATTTTTCCGGATATTTTAAATACCATTTCTATCGTATTGGCAACACTTTTGATCGTACTTCCGCTGGGAGTCGGAGCAGCTATCTATCTGACGGAATATGCAGTGAATCAAAAAATCGTCGGAATGATCGAATATGCAGCGGAAACGCTTTCCGGAATTCCATCGATCATTTATGGACTGGTGGGAATGCTGCTTTTTTCTAATCATATGGGAACCTGTCTGATGGCAGGAGCATTGACGCTGGTCATTATGAACCTTCCGACCATTATGCGTACTACGCAGGAGAGTTTAAAGACCGTTCCGCAGTCTTACAGGGAAGGTGCTTTTGGTTTAGGTGCCGGAAAATGGAGAGTCATCCGCACGGTCGTTTTGCCGGGGTGTGTAGACGGCGTGATCACAGGCTGTATTTTGTCAGTCGGACGTATTCTTGGAGAATCAGCCGCATTACTTTTTACGGCCGGTTTTGCCCATGCAGTTAATGGGATCATAAGCGGTCTGAAATCTCCGGGAGCAACGCTGACCGTGGCACTTTATGTTTATGCGAAAGAACAGGGAGAATTTGGTGTGGCGTTTGCCATTGCGGCTATTTTGATGCTGCTGACGGTATTGATCAATTTCGCAGCATCATTGGTACAGAAATATTTTGCAAAAAGGAGAAATCGATGAATTCTGTTATTTCAGTAAAAGAGATGTGTCTCTGGTATGGAGAACATCAGGCATTAAAGAATATTCATATTGAGATTCCGGAAAAAAGCATTACCGCACTGATCGGTCCTTCCGGCTGTGGAAAATCCACATTTTTAAAGACATTAAACCGGATGAATGATCTGATCCCGGGAGTGAAGATTACGGGAGATATTCGTTATAAAGGAAAAGATATTTTCGGAAAAGAGGTAGATGTCAACCAGCTTCGCAAGGAGATCGGAATGGTGTTTCAAAAGCCGAATCCATTTCCGATGAGTATTTATGATAACATTGCCTATGGTCCGCGAACTCATGGGATTACAAAAAAAGCCCAATTAGACGAGATCGTGGAAAAGGCACTTCGGGATGCGGCGATCTGGGATGAGGTAAAAGACCGTTTAAAGAAAAATGCACTTGGAATGTCCGGCGGACAGCAGCAGCGTCTGTGCATTGCCAGAGCTTTGGCGGTAAATCCGAAGGTGCTTTTGATGGATGAACCGACTTCCGCACTGGATCCAATCTCAACTTCCCATATTGAAGAGCTGGTCATGGAGTTAAAGGAACAGTATACGATTGTGATGGTTACCCACAATATGCAGCAGGCAGTCCGCGTGTCGGATCATACGGCATTCTTTCTTCTGGGAGAACTGGTAGAATTTGGAAAAACGAAGGAACTGTTTAGTGCTTCAAAAGATCAGCGGACAAAGGCATATGTTACAGGAAGATTTGGTTAAGTAAATTTGTACTTGACCTTTTGATGATTGAGAAGTATTTTGAATGTATAGGAAATCATGCGATGAATATCGCTGAACAGGTAATTGATTCAGTGACAGGAAAACATGAGAAGATCCAATAAGTAAAAAACAGAGGTGGAGTCAATTATGTGGTTCGTATTTGCACTGCTGTCAGCAGTATTTGCAGCATGCACATCGATTTTGGCAAAGATCGGGATCGATGGAGTCAATTCTAATCTGGCAACTGCTATCAGAACGGTCGTAGTCGTACTGATGGCATGGGGGATGGTATTTCTTACCAAGACTCAGAGCGGTATTACGGAAATCAGCAGAAAAAGCTGGCTGTTCTTAATTTTATCCGGTCTGGCAACCGGTGCCTCATGGCTGTGCTATTATAAGGCACTGCAGATTGGAGAGGCATCAAAAGTAGTTCCGGTGGATAAATTAAGTGTCGTATTAACACTGATCATGGCATTCGTATTTTTGCATGAAGAATTTACGATGAAATCTTTGATCGGCTGTATATTGATCGGTGCGGGGACACTTGTAATGGTTTTATAATTACATAGAGTGACTGAA
>CAZWLV010000061.1:0-8032 GCA_964634715.1 uncultured Lachnoclostridium sp.
TGATCATATCAGCTTCTTTTGTTTCGATCATGTTGAAGTATTTTGTCTTAGGAGCTCCTAAGAAGTAGTTTTCGTTTGCTTCCATGTAAACAACGCCGTCTTTGCAGTCTTTGAATACGTAAGGACCTGCACCCATTGGCTGAGTTGTCTTAGAACGGATGAGGGAAAGATCACCTTTCGGGAAACCGAATTTGTGATTTTCGTAATCATACTGTGCTTCATCACCATAGTAGTGAAGTGGAGCGATCGGCTGAGCCATCTGGTAGATCATAGTTGCATCAACTTCAGTTGCAACGATACGTACGCTGTAATCGCCTGTACGCTGGATACCTTCTACATAATCTACAGAATCTGCTACCTGAATACCGATTGTGTAATCATCATAGCCTTCCATTAAAGTAGGAATTGTAGAACCTGCTGTTTCTGTATCAGATAATGTCAGGATATCCCATTCATATGCTTCACACATTGTGTTCCAGAAATCTGTTACTGTAGCATCTTCTGCGAGTTCAAATCCCCACATAGCTGCACATTCTGCTACGCTGAGTTCTGGTACTACATCATCTTCTGTAGATGCTGCTACACAGTAATCAACGATTTCCTGAGCAAATGTTTCACCTGCTGCATCAAGGCTTGCCCAGAATTTTGTCTGAGTGTCTTCATCCCAGTATGTGAAATCTGTGTTGTCTCTGCCAGCTTTTACTAACAGGTTGAATAATGTTTCCATACCTGTACGGTATTCATCAAGACCAAGGATTGGTGAAGCGTACAGAGTTGCAGATCCATCATAAGATGGGTCAAGTAATACATATAATCCGAAGATAAAGTCATCGATATCTGCTGTAGTTCCATCAGAGAACTGGATATCGTCACGCATTGTCATGTCATAATATACAGTGCCGTCTTCGTTTTCTGTTACTACGATGTCAGCAGCACCATAATATGTGTAATCTGTTCCGTTGTAAGAACGTGTTTCTCCTTCGATTCCGTTCATGATCGGGTTAGCTACACGGTCAGATGTCATCATGTAAACCTGTGTAAAATCAGCTACGTCCTGATCATCTGCACTTGCTGCAAAGAATGGAGAGAATTTGTTTTCAAATCCTGTAGCTGCTGCTACTAATGTGCCTTCTTCAGCGTTATCACTTGCAGTATTATCTTCTACTGCTGGGTTATCAGTAGCTTTGTCATCGTTTGAGCCACAGCCTGCAAGTAAGCTGGCACTCATTGTCAGTCCTAATAAAAGGGCTAACAGTTTTTTACTCTTTCCCATAAAATTTTTCCTCCTTTTTTCTATTCGCATCCGTCCCTGGCGTATTCTACCATGCACGTATACAAGGGTTTTTATACGACTCCTAATAATCGTACAAATTTGGGAAACCCTTCATTACGCTTCATTTTGCCCTTCACAAGCTCAATCTCAAAGCGTTTGCTTAGCATTATAGCCTCTCAAATACAATTTGTCAATTCACTTTTGTAAAGTATTAATCTAAAACAGTTAAAAATTCGACTAATTTTTACATATTTTGTATTTCCCAAGGCATATTTTGTACTTTTTTAAAGATTCCGATGGAAGAAATAACCGTTACTGCTTCCAAAACAATGAACAAAACGATCAGTGCCGTTTTCCCCTGTGTTCCGTTTGCGATCACATAACAGATCTCTCCCACTGCTGCGATCCCCGCTGCGATCATCACGATCAGGGAACGTACCGGCAGTGCTGCCACGCTTGCTTTATATACATAAGCACGCAGCGGAACCTTTCCTTCCGTCATTCTGATGACCGCCCACAGAACGCTCACTCCTGCCACCATACTGATGATATATGGAAGGATCACATAAAAAGCATCCATGATCCCCGGTGCTTCCACAAAGCCTGCTGACACACTCATGATCATCTGCAGGACTCCCAGCACCCAGAGGGTCAGAAGCGTACTGCGGTACGCTTCCTTTTCCCCTGCCCATGCATAAAGGATCCCTTCGTAGTTATATTCTCCTTTATCATTCAGTTTAAAATCGTTTAAATAGGCTCTTCTGCCTTTGTATTTTTTTTCAGACCGGCCGGATCTTCCATGACTGCCTGAGTAGGTATGATCTTTTCTGACATCATCCTTTTCTTTTTTCATATCTAGCAGATTCCTTCCATGTCAAACTCTGAAAGCCATTTTGCTGCTGTTTCACATACACCTTTCAGTGTTTCTTCTTCGAACGGACTTTCCATACCGGCATTTTTCAAAAGATCGGTAAATACACAGCTTCCGCCCTGTTTTGTATATGCCATATAGTGTTCCCATGCATCTTTCCGGTCGTTCTGCAGTTTTGCCCAGAACTGTAACGATACGGTCTGTGCCAGACAATAATCGATATAATAGAACGGGCTGGAATAAATATGGTGCTGACGCTGCCATGCTTCTCCATCACTGTAGAACGGGATCTCGCCGTCGAGTTTCATCCATGGCATATAGATTCCGGAAAGTTCTTTCCATACATCATGACGTTCTCTCGGTGTCATATCCGGTTTTTCAAATACGACATGCTGGAAATGATCTACCAGTGTACCGTATGGAATGAATTTTAATGCACCTGCAAGGTGGCTGTAATAGAATTTCTTCGTATCTTCTCCGAAAAATCCTTCTGCCCATGGCCATGCGAAAAATTCCATCGACATGGAATGTACTTCACACGCTTCCAGTCCCGGCCAGATGCTGCTGTTCGGCACACGTTTGCGGTTCATCCATGCCGCAAAGGCATGACCGGCTTCATGAGTAACCACTTCCACGTCATGCTGGGTTCCGTTAAAGTTTGCAAAAATAAACGGAACTTCATAGTCTGAAATACTTGTACAGAAACCGCCGCCTGCTTTTCCTTTTGTGGAAAGGACATCTAAGAGTTCATTGTCCAGCATCATATTGAAAAATTCACTGGTTTCCGGTGAAAGTTCATCATAGAATCGTTTTCCCTGTGCCAGAATGTCATCTGCAGTACCGCATGGCTTTGGATTTCCGGAACGGAATTCCAGTGCATTGTCCGCATAGCTCATCGGATATTCTTTTCCAAGACGTTTTGCCTGTTCTCTGAAGATCTGATCTGCTACAGGAACCAGATATTTTACAACTGCCTTACGGAATTTTTCTACATCTTCTTTTGTATAGCAGTTACGCTGCATACGATAATAACCAAGCTCTGTAAATCCGTCATAGCCAAGTTTCTTTCCGATGGCATCACGTACATGGACCAGTTTGTCATAAAGGTCATCTAATTCTTCCTGATGATCTTTATACCACTGTCCTTCTGCTTTCCATGCTGCCAGTCTTCTCGCATCATCTGCATCATTTTTAAAAGGTGTGATCTGTGAGATCGTATAAACGCCATCTTCAAACGGAATCTGTGCAGATGCCAGCAGTTTTTCATAAGCAGTTGCCAGTTCATTTTCTTCCTGAAGCATCGGAATGATCTCCGGTGAGAAGGTCTTCTGTGCCATTTCTGATTTTACGAACATCAGCGTACCGTATTCTTTTTCAAATTCTGTGCGGAATTTGCTGTTTGAAAGTGCTTCGTTCCATTTCTGTACATATTCTGTGATCTCCGGTTCAGATGCATCACAGAATTTCATTTCTTCGTTATAAAATTCATCTTCTGTATTGATGGAATGGCGGACATTTGCCAGTGTCATCATCGTATCTACATGTTTTTCCAGTGTATTTTCTTCTAAAAATACAGTTCTTGCTTCTTCATAGCTTTCTGCTTTTTCTAATCTTGTGATCAGATCTGTAAGCTGTGCTTTGATGCTTTCCACATCCGGTCTTTCATAAGTCATTTGTGAAAATTTCATACAAACTTCCTCTTCTTTCTTCCTATTATCCTTTTCATGAAATTCATTTCATTTTATTACAAAATGTCCGTCGGACATCCCGTTTCACATAGTATATACACTTTAACGTGTAAAATCAACGGAACTTTTCCATTTCATCCTGTATGCTGCCCTTTATGATTCCAGCACCCTGCATAAAAATTCCCAGCACCGTTTTACAGATCCCGCATCCAGTGTTTCCTCAAACGTATGAACGCCTCTCATATCCGGTCCAAAGGAAATGCAGTCCAGTCCTTCGATCTTCTGGGAAAGCAGTCCGCATTCCAGTCCTGCATGAATGATTTCTACGACCGGCCCTTTTCCATACATTTTTTCATAAACTTCTATAAAATGTTCTCTCAGTTCAGAATCCGGTCGGTATTCCCAGCCCGGATAATCCCCATGGGCTTCTGCCGTTCCACCCAGCATCTGTGTAAAGAGCGTTACTTTATCTTTGAGATGATGCTTTGCTGATTCCATAGAACTTCTGATGGCAAAAGAAAGGGTCAGTTTCCGGTTTTCCATTTTCATGATCCCCATGTTTAAAGATGTTTCCACCAGCCCTTTGATATCCATGCTGTAATTTTGCACACCGTTTGGAATATTTAACAGGGTATGAAGGAGTTTTTCTCTGGAAGCCTGATCTGCCGTTTCTGCTTCTCCAACCGTTTCTGCCGTCAATCTGACCGTTACGTCAGGATCGCCTGCATGGTATTCATTTTTCAGGATCTTTTCCTGCTCTTTTAAAATCTTCCGGATCTGCTCCAGATGCTTTTCGTCAAATAACACATTTGCCTTCGCATTTCTTGGAATGGCATTATCTTTTAATCCGCCTTCCATGGCAATGATATCCACGGAAACTTCCTTGTTCAGTTCGTATAATACTCTTCCCAAAAGAACGTTTGCATTGGCATGTCCCTGATCGATCTCTACTCCGGAATGACCGCCCAGAAGTCCTGCGATCTCCAGTGTTCCAAGCATTCCCTGTTTCTTCTCCACTGATACCGGGATCGTACATTCCAGTGTCAGACCGCCTGCACAGCCGACGGTAAAAATACCTTCATCTTCCGAATCGATATTGATCAGTTTCTTTCCTTTTAACATGGAAAGATCAATGGCCTCTGCACCGTAAAGTCCGGTTTCTTCATCAACGGTCAGTACGATCTCCAGTCTCGGATGTTTCAGATCATCTGCTGCCAGAAGTGCAAGTGCATACGCTACGGCAATCCCGTCATCCCCTCCAAGGGTTGTTCCGTCTGCCCAGATTTTTTCTCCATCCGTATGAAGTTCCAGTCCTTCCGTCAGAAAATCCTTTTCTTTTCCGGGCTGTTTTTCACATACCATATCCAGATGCCCCTGAATGATCACCGGTTCCTTATCTTCATATCCCGGTGTGGCTTCTTTGATGATGATCACATTTTTCATGTGATCCTGCACATATTCCAGTCCGTGTTTTTGTGCAAATCTCACACAGTAATCACTGATCTGATCCATATTTCCGGATCCATGAGGAATTTCGCAGATTTCTTCAAAATATTGGAATACTGCTTTTGGCTCTAATTGTTCTAACACTCTCATCTCTTTTTCCTTCTTTCTATCTGTCTTTGTTATAAAATACATTCTTAACACAGGATCGTTTTTACAAGCATCTTATACTCCTGCAGATCTTTTAATTTCCGCATTTCTTTTGCATATTTCTGCGAATCCGGAATGGACTGAAAAAGATAAAACCACAGTTCTTTCATCTTAAACAGCACATTTCTGTCTCCGGAAAGTTCCTGTTCGTACCGCTCACACAATTCTTCCAGAAATTCATGCCACTGTTTCCAATCTCTCGTCTCTCCCTGAAGTTCTTTCAAAAGTGACGGTGCTTTTAAGATTCCTCTTCCCAGCATGATATTTTCAATCTCCGGAAATTCTTTCTCAAATGCTTGGATCTCTTCCACCGTAAAAAGGTCTCCGTTATAGCACAGCGGTGCTTTTGACAATTTCATACTTTCCCTGAAAATTTCCAGATTTGGTACATTTTTATAATAATCTGTCTGAAGTCTCGGATGAATGATCAGTTCTTTTAACGGATATTTATTATAAATTTTCAGCAAACGATAAAATTCTTCCGCATTTTCCATGCCGATCCTCGTTTTGACAGAAATTTTCACTCCGCAGTCATGGTAAAAGATCTCATCAAAAAAACGATCCAGCTCTTCCGGATATGCTAAAAATCCGGAACCTTTTTTCTTCGTGACTACCGTTTTTGACGGACAGCCAAGATTCAGATTGATCTCCTGATATCCCAAAGCTTCCAGTTTTGATACCATATCCAGAAACTGCTCTGCATTATTTGTCAGGATCTGAGGCACCAGATACATCTTGGGATTGTTTTCCGGCATTACATCTTTCTTATCCCGATTTTGAAACGCAAAGTGCTGATTGGTGGTAATAAACGGAGAAAAATATTTGCTGATGCCGCCGAAATATTTTTCATACGTACTTCTGTAGATAAATCCCGTAATCCCCTCTAAGGGTGCCAAGTAATAATTCATATCTGTTCCTTTTTCTCTCTTTGATAGTTTCTGTTATAGAATAAACTGTTTCCCTTATTTTTGCAATGTTTGAAAACGTAAAAAGGACTGCCGCCAAAGCGACAGTCCCCTGATCTTCATTTCTATACTTATTATTCCATTAAAAGGAATGCTTTGTAGCCTTTGACTGCTTCATAAACGTCTGCTTTGCTGCTGATCTCATATGGTGCATGCATATTTAATACGGCAACACCGCTGTCGATCACTTCCATTCCATAATTTGCCATAATATAAGCGATCGTTCCGCCGCCGCCGACATCAACTTTACCAAGTTCTGCAAACTGATATGCTACATTGGCATCATCAAAGACTTTGCGGAGTTTTCCGATGTATTCCGGATTGGCATCATTAGAGCCGCCTTTTCCTCTGCTTCCTGTAAATTTGTTAAAGGAAAGTCCTCTGGAAAGGAATGCAGCACTGCGTTTTTCAAATACATCTGCATATAATGGATCATAACCTGCACTGACATCAGAAGAAAGCATATGAGAGTTTGCCATTGCACGGCGAACCTTTAAGTCAGATTCTCCTTCGTTTAATGCGATCAGTTCTGCTACTGTATTTTCAAAAAATCTTGACTGCATACCGGTTGCTCCTACGCTTCCGATTTCTTCTTTATCTACTAAGAGACAGCAGGTTGTCTTTTTCACTGCTTCTGTTTCGAGCATTGCAAAGAGAGAAGTAAATGCACATACTCTGTCATCCTGTCCATAAGCCATTACCATGCTTCTGTCAAGACCGCAGTCTCTTGCTTTTCCAGCCGGAACCAGTTCCAGTTCTGCTGATACAAAATCTTCTTCTTCGATATCATAAGTATCTTTTAAGATTTTCAGCACATTTGCTTTTACTGCTTCTTTTTCTTCTTTTTCAAGATCCGGATTTTTTTCGATCGGCTGGTTTCCGATGAGGATATCCAGTCCTTCACCTTCGATCACTGTTGATGCGTTCTTTTCCATCTGTCTGCCTGCAAGGTGGATCAGAAGGTCTGTGATGCATACGACCGGATCAGTATCTTTTTCACCGATCACAACATTCACAACGGTTCCGTCTTTTTTCACAACTACACCATGGATCGCCATTGGCTGTGCTACCCACTGGTATTTTTTAATACCGCCATAGTAATGGGTATCCAGATATGCAAAATCTTCGTTTTCATATAACGGATTCTGTTTGATATCAATACGTGGGGAGTCGATATGTGCTCCTAAGATGTTCATACCAGCAGAGATCGGTTCCTGACCCATCTGGAATAATGCAACTGTTTTTCCCATGCATACTGCATATACTTTATCTCCCGGAACCAGTGCTTTTCCTTCTGCCAGTACTGTATTGATATTTCTGTAACCTGCTTTTTCTGCCATTGCAACAGTCAGATCTACACATTCTCTTTCTGTCTTTCCGCCATCTAAGCATGCTTTGTATCGTTCATTGATATCATGAAGCTCTTTTAATTCTGCTTCTCCATATGTTGTCCAAACATTTTTTCTTTCCATGTCTATGTTCTCCTTCCGGTGCAAAATGCACATCTATCCTGTAGTATATACAATTTTCGACACAAAATCAATCATTGTATACAAAAATCCAACTGCCGCTCACACTCTTT
>CAZWLV010000062.1:0-4055 GCA_964634715.1 uncultured Lachnoclostridium sp.
TCTACTTCTTCTGCACTCCAGCTCAGTCTCATGCTGTTCTGTGTCATTTCCAGTGCGGATGTTGCTACACCGCCTGCATTTGCAGCTTTTCCCGGCATGAACACGATGCCGTTTTCCATCAGGAAGTCTGTTGCTTCTCTGGTTGTCGGCATGTTTGCACCTTCTGCTACGATCTGACAGCCATTTGCTTTCAGTGTTTTTGCTGCATCCAGATCAAGCTCATTCTGTGTTGCACATGGCAGATAAATATCACATGGAATGTTCCAGATGCCTTTTCCTTCGGTATATACAGCACCTTCTACGGCATCTGCATATTCTTTGATACGTCCGCGGCGTACTTCTTTGATCTCTTTTACGACATCCAGCTTGATTCCGTTTGGATCATGGATATATCCGTTAGAGTCACACATTGCTACTACTTTTGCACCAAGCTGTGTTACTTTTTCTACTGCATAGATCGCTACGTTTCCGGAACCGGTAACGATCACAGTCTTTCCTTCCAGAGAATCACCTTTGGCTGCTACCATTTCATTTAAGATATAGATCAGACCATAACCGGTTGCCTGTGTACGAACCAAAGATCCGCCCCATGTCAGTCCTTTTCCTGTAAGAACACCTTCATACAGACCGGTCAGTCTCTTATACTGTCCATAAAGATAACCGATCTCACGGCCGCCTACTCCGATATCTCCTGCCGGAACATCTTCATCTGCACCGATATATTTATAAAGCTCTGTCATAAAGCTCTGGCAGAATGCCATTACTTCTCTGTCGGATTTTCCTTTTGGATCAAAGTTAGAACCGCCTTTGCCGCCTCCGATCGGAAGACCTGTTAAGGAGTTTTTAAAGATCTGTTCAAATCCAAGGAATTTTAAAATACTCTGGTTTACGGAAGGATGGAAACGAAGACCTCCTTTGTATGGTCCGATCGCACTGTTAAACTGTACTCTGTATCCTTTGTTTACCTGTACTTTTCCCTGATCATCAACCCAAGGTACTTTGAAGGAGATAATTCTTTCCGGCTCTACTAATCTTTCCAGAATACTTTCTTTTCTGTATTCTTCTTCATTGGCATCAATGACAACTTTTAAAGAGTCGAGAACTTCTTTGACTGCCTGATGAAATTCCGGTTCTCCGGGATTCTGGGCAACCACACGTTCATAAATTTCTGATGTATAAGACATAGTTTTATCCTCCTGCTCCGCTCTGATGAGCTTTCTCTTCAAATTTGTATACAATTATACAATACCACTTCAAAGTAGTAAAGTTTTTTTTCTATTTTTATTCAGAAAAAATGAGAGACCTTTTCCAGTCTCTCATTAGCTCAACTTATGAAACAATGCTTTTCCTTATTTTCCATCTGTGATACGTCCGAAAAATGTCAGACAGTATAAACCACAAATACCTACCAGTGCATAGACGATCCTTGATATCCATGTAAGATTTCCAAACAGCCATGCTACAAGATCAAACTCGAAAAAACCGATCAATCCCCAGTTGACTGCACCAATGATCGTAATGATCAATGCAGTATAATCCAGTCCGCGATTTCCCATGTTAAAACCTCCTGCTTACTCTAAAACGATGTTTCTTCCGATAACTGCTTTTCTTAAATTCCAGTTATCCTACTCTTTCATTTTATCCTTTCTCTGGAAGTTTTATACATTCCTTTTCCTGCATTTCTTATCCGTTTTTTAAACTTACTTTCAAAACACTGTCCGGAAATTTTTCGAAACAGACTTTTTACAAAATCCTACGCTTATTTTTGTAAAGAATACGTCTGATAGCTTTCGCCTTCCAACGTTTTCCATGTAAATATACCATTTTCTAAGATCATATAGCTATGGGCACTTTCTTCTTTCGGGATCGATACCGAACCCGGATTCAGATATACATAATCTTCATGTTCTGTGCATTTTGGTACATGGGTATGCCCATGAAGAAGAACATCTCCCTTTTTCAGCGGCGGAACATTTTTTTCATTATGAATATGACCGTGAGTCGCAAAGATCATATGACCTTCTTCATAAAAAATGCAGTAATCTGCCAATACCGGAAATTCCAATACCATCTGGTCTACTTCTGCTTCACAGTTACCTCTGACACATAAAATTTCCTGTTTGATCTCATTTAACATGGCGATCACCTTTTTCGGTGCATACTCTTTCGGAAGATCATTTCTTGGTCCATGATATAAAAGATCTCCCAAAAGCAGCAGTTTATCCGGCTGCTCTTTTTTCCATGCATCTAACAGTTTTTCACAGTAATAAGCCGAACCATGGATATCCGACGCGATCATCAGTTTCATAGTTATCCCCCTAGCCAAGACCTTTCAGATTTTCAAATGCTTCCATATCGCTGGCAGTCAGTTTTACATTGGTCTTCATCGTTTTTCCTTCCGGTGTTGTCATAGACACTTCGAAAATCGTTCCTTCACAGATTCCTGCACTTTGTGCTGCCTGTAAAAATGCCGGAAATTTCGGATGATTTCCACAAAATGTTTCCCATGATTTTTTTGCTTTAAAAATTGCTGTTGGATTAAATCCCATCATTGTCACCTCGTTTTTTTTCTTAAGAAATTATCGTTATATTCATTCCTGTTACTTTTTAGAAAAATCCCTCAAAATAACGGTGTTTGATCGTAACCTTCCTTTTTATCAGATCAGTTCTTTTACTTTTAATACATTACCGCTCACCGTAAAATGAATATCATATCCGGCAAACTCTACGCCATAAACCCTCGTTTCATCTGTATCATAAGCCGGTCGTGGATCCTGCTCTAAAATCCCGATGACCGCTTTTCTTTTTTCTTCCGGATAACGGCTTAACAGTTCTTCCGGAAATTCCACCTGTAGTTTTTTTCCTTTTACAGTTCCTGCAAATCCTTCCGCTGCATCCGGATGACTGTCTGCATAGGCAATGTATGGTTTAATGTCATAGATCGGTGTCTGATCCATCAGATCTGCCCCTGCTACATGAAGTACCGGTCCTTTTTTTTCATCGAATTCGATCTTTTCCAATTTCACACTGGAAAGCCCGATATCATTTGGGCGATACGGAGATCTGGTAGCAAATACGCCCATTCTCTTTTTTCCTCCCAGACGCGGCGGTTTTACCGTCGCTGACCAGTGCTTTTTTTCTGACTTTGAAAATTTCCATAACAGCCAGATATAAGAAAATTCTTCCAATCCACGAAATGCTTCCGGATTACGGTATTCCGGTTCAAATGTAATGGTTGCTTTCAGTTCTTCTACCAGACCGCTCTGCCGTGGGATTCCAAACTTTGTCGGAAAATCCGTATGGATATGTCCTATGATCTTCATTCTGCCCTCACCCATGTATGAACCTCTTCTGAACCTTTTCTCCAGAGCTGCAGCGTATCCTCATCGGAAAATTCGTATTCATATTCCAAAGCATTGCCGCCTGATACCAATGTCAGCAAAATACTGTCATCTTCCTTCCAGATCACCACACTGAACGTACCTTCACTTTCCCGTTCTGAGCCTTTGATCGTCATCGTACCGTCTTTTCGGAAACTGTATTCATTCTCACTTTTGTCTTTCCATTCTCCCAGAAGCCCTTTTGCCCTTTCATCTGAAAGTTCAAGGATCTCTACATCATCCTGCATCAGATACAGATCATTTCTCGTTCCGGGACCGTCAAGATAAAGTCCATATCCTGTTTCATCTACGGATACCGTATAAAAACGTTCTTCCTCTGTATCATCCATGATCAGCTTTAAAATGATGTCATTTTCTTCACTGAATCCGCAAAAATAAGAAAATGGCTCGCCTGAAACAGTGCCGGTACCGTCTTGTTCAAATACATAGGATTCCTGACTTTCCACTTCTGTCCATTCTTTTGAAAGAACATTGGCAATGATCGTACTAAATTCCCTGTCGATCGTATCAAAAGATTCCTCCAGTGCTTCTTTTTCTATTGTCTCGATCTTTTCCTCTGCTTCCATATCCTCTGTATGCTGGCATCCTCCAAGACACAGGACACTGAACAGTAAGAAAAATAAATATCGTTTCTTCATGAACTTTTCTCCATTT
>CAZWLV010000062.1:4155-7977 GCA_964634715.1 uncultured Lachnoclostridium sp.
TTTCAACCTATTAAACTTGTAGCAGTCAACTGACAAGACAGTTGTAAACACATTAAAAACATATGAGGTTACATTATGGAAAAACTGAAACAATTTATGAAACGCAAAGACATCGTCATTTCCGCTAAACGCTACGGAATCGATGCACTGGGTTCTATGGCACAGGGACTTTTCTGTTCCCTGCTGATCGGTACGATCATCAACACTTTGGGAACCCAGTTAAATCTCCCTTATCTGAACACCGTCGGAGGATATGCTACCGCAATGTCCGGCCCTGCTATGGCAGTTGCTATTGGGTATGCACTTCATTGTCCTCCGCTTGTACTATTTTCTTTGATCGCTGTCGGAAATGCCGCCAACGCACTGGGGGGTGCCGGCGGTCCGCTGGCAGTGCTGATCATTGCTATCATCGCTGCCGAATTCGGCAAAGCTGTTTCTAAAGAAACCCGTATCGACGTACTGATCACACCACTTGTAACGATCTTTGTCGGTGTCAGTCTTGCTGCACTTTTTGCTCCTGCCATCGGACAGGCAGCCAGTGCTCTCGGACAGGTGATCATGTGGGCAACCGAACAGGAACCGTTCCTGATGGGAATCCTTGTTTCTGTGATCGTCGGGATCGCACTGACACTTCCGATCTCCAGTGCCGCCATCTGTGCTGCACTTTCTCTGACAGGTCTTGCCGGAGGTGCCGCTGTTGCCGGCTGCTGTGCACAGATGATCGGTTTTGCCGTGATGAGTTATCCAGAAAATAAAGTAGGCGGTCTGATCTCTCAGGGAATCGGAACTTCCATGCTGCAAATGGGAAATATCGTCAAAAATCCTAGGATCTGGATCCCTGCCATCGTAACTTCTGCGATCACAGGTCCGATCGCAACCTGCATTTTCCATCTGGAAATGAACGGAGCTGCCGTTTCTTCCGGTATGGGAACCTGTGGTCTGGTCGGACAGATCGGTGTCTACACCGGATGGGTCAATGACGTTGCCAATGGCACAAAAGCTGCCATTACTGCCTTTGACTGGATCGGTCTTTTGCTGATCTGCTTTATCCTTCCGGCAGTACTTTGTCCGCTCTTTACCGTACTTTTAAAAAAGATCGGCTGGATCAAAGACGGCGATCTGAAACTGGCTGATTCTTAAAACATAAAAATACCCGGTATCTTCTGAAGCTTTTTAAGCATTCACAGATATCGGGTATTTTTTATCTTTTATTCAACGCTGTCTTCAATGTCTTCCGGATCATATGCTTCCGTCACATCTTTGGCTTCCCCTTCGATGATCACTTCTTCTTGTTTCCGAAGTTCTGTTCCGCAGACACTGCAATAAGTATCATTGGCATCACACTGTGTACCACACTGATCACATTTGACCGTTCCTTTCAGTTCCTGAAGCTGTTTTTGAAGTTTTTTCAAATGATCTTCCAGATCATAAACTGCATTGACTACGCTTTCCATGTCTTCATCTACATTGATATCATGCAGTTCCACATATTTTTTCCCTACTTCGATATAAGCCTTATCCAGCTTATTCTGAATCTCCAAGATTTTCGCATTTACCTTCGTAAATTCTGCCACTTCTTTTGTTTTCTGTGCAGTTGCTTCTCCAACTTTACTCAATGTTTTTCCTAATTCTTCAAAAAATGCCATGACTGTTCCTCCTGATCATGATTACTTTTTTTGCACGGTTCTTCTCAACAAACGATTATTTTTCTACAAAAACAAGTCCGAATACACCCGGTCCGATATGTGCACCGATGGTCGCACCGATCTGGTAACGCTCTGTGATCTCAATCCCTGCATCTGTTACACGTTTTTCGAAAAGCTCACTGTTTTCCAATCCCTGTGTGTATACGGAATAACGTGGGAAATCCGGATCGATGTTACTGTCTCCGATCATTTTCATCAAAGTTGTGATCGCTTTATTTTTTCCCATACATTTTCCTACAACGGCAACTTCACCGTTTGCATTTACCGTGATCAACGGTTTGATCCTTGCCATTTCTCCAAGTACTGCCGATGTTTTGCTCAGACGGCCGCCTTTATAGAGATATTCCAAAGTGTCCAATGCTGCATATACTTTTACACGTTTCTTTAAATTTTCCAGTTCTTCCACGATCTTTTCTGCACTGGCTCCCTCATCTGCCAGTTTTTTGGCATGATCGGCAAGCACACGTACCATATGGGTTGCTGTCAGGGAATCTACCAGATAGATCTTATCATATTCTGCCATATTTTTTGCCAGAACCGCACTCTGGTAAGTTCCGCTAAGAGAAGAAGAAAGTGTAAGGTAGATCAGCTCATCTCCGTTTTCTTTTGCTTCTTCAAATGCATCTAAAAGATCCTGCAGTGATGGCTGGGAAGTTTTCGGGAATTCACCGCCTGCCGTCAGAAGTTCGTAAAATTCTTCTTTTGTCAGATCATACGCATCTTTGTAATCTTTATCTCCCATGGTAATATGGATCGGCAAAAGTCCGATCCCTTTTTCTTTTGTTTCTTCTACAGTATAATCCGCAGATGTATCTACCATAATTCTAATCATGATTCATTACCTCTTTCGCTTTATTTGATATCAATCCAAACAGCTGAATGATCTCATCAGCCTTGTCTTTTCCTACTTTATCCATGATCTGGTCTACGAATTTCAGAATCTGTTCGTGCTGCCCTTCATAGACTGCCGCATTTTCCATGTTCATGCTCACAAATACCTGTCGTTTATCTTTTTCAGAGCGTTTTCTAAAGATCAGTCCTTTTTCTTCCATACAATTCAATGTACGGTTCATCTGCGATTTCTGCATATTGGTCTGTTCACAAAGCTCTGTTGCAGTGATCTTTTTTTCCGGATCTTCTTTTGCACACCGGTGCAGGATACTGCAGATCAGGGATTCATTATACGGCATCTGAAAAACAATCTTTTCATTACAGATCGTTGTGGAAAGTTTTAACCATGCGTTTAGGATCTTTTCATTCATATTCTGCATAGTTACCTCTTTTCATTGATTTTTCCAATAGTTCACAAGGTATACTATTAACAAAATCAACTTTTGTCAAGCCTTTTTACAAAATCCCTTGTTTTTACAAAATTTCCGTGCTATACTCTAGCACGTTGTATAACCGTGTGTTCGAAACCATCCACACGTAATGCGAAGGGAAAGACATTTCCCGGCATCCACATCTTAAGATGCGGAAATAAAACTAAGGAGAAAATTGAATATGAAAACAAAACGTGTCACTTTTATCACACAGGCATCTATGATCGCCGCACTTTATGTGGTACTTACGGTATTTATCAGTGCCTTTAATCTGGCAAGCGGTGCCATCCAGCTTCGTATTTCAGAAGCACTGACGGTACTTCCGGCCTTTACTCCGGCTGCGATCCCCGGACTGTTTGTCGGCTGTATCATCAGCAATCTCATTACCGGAAGTATTCCGATCGATGTGATCTTCGGCAGTCTGGCAACTCTGCTTGGTGCACTCGGCACCTACGGACTTCGCAAATGGAAATGGGCTGCACCGATTCCGCCGATCTTTTTCAATACTCTGATCGTACCGTTTGTCCTTACTTATGCATACCATATTCCGGGCGGCGTGCCTTATTTTATGCTGACTGTAGGGATTGGAGAAATCTTCTCCTGCGGCGTTTTTGGCATGATCTTATATGGAGTTCTCGCCAAACACCGTAATGTGATCTTTTCATAAACAGATCCTGTTTTTTAGTTTTAAAAAAATCGGACTCAGTTCAGAAATTGAACTGAGTCCTTTTTTATGCCAAGATACTTCTCATTACTGGCAATCTTGTCCGGATCATTTAGAAGAAATCTTTTTT
>CAZWLV010000063.1:0-7931 GCA_964634715.1 uncultured Lachnoclostridium sp.
TTAAAGATATGTGTTTCAAAAAATTCGATCTTTTCTAAAAATGCTTTACATTCTTTAAATTCTTCTTCCGTTTCACCTGCAAATCCGACGATCACGTCTGTTGTCAATGCCGGATCTTTAAAATATTTCCGAAGTCTTTTACACACTTCGTAGTATTCCTCTGCCGTATATTTTCTATTCATACGTTTTAACGTAGCATCACACCCGCTTTGCAGTGACAAATGAAAATGCGGACACACTTTCGAAAGTCCGGAAAGTTCTTTTACAAATTCTTCTGTCATGATCCGAGGTTCTAAAGAACCAAGACGGATCCTTTCGATCCCCTCGATCTCGTGGATCAGACGGATCAAAGTCAGCAGATTTTCTTCTTCTAGATCTACCCCGTAAGAACTTAAATGGATCCCGGTCAGCACGACTTCCCGATATCCTGCTTTGGCAAGACGGCATACTTCTTCATAAACATCCTGTGACTGACGGCTTCTTACCCTTCCTCTGGTATATGGAATGATGCAATAGCTGCAAAACTGGTTGCAGCCGTCCTGTACTTTCACATAAGCTCTGGTATGTTCCGCTGTCCGGTTCAGATTCAGCTCTTCATATTCTTTTGTATGGTTAATGTCGATCACGGCTTCAGAGCGTTTTCCTTCTTCATAAGCCTCTAAAATCTCTACAAGATCCTTTTTGCAGTTATTTCCGATCACGATATCAATGGCTTCATCTACTTTTCCGCCGGAATATTTTTCACTTTCCACATAACATCCTGCTGCCACCACAATGGCTTCCGGATTCATCTTCTTTGCTTTATGAAGCATCTGTCTTGATTTTCTGTCTGCAATATTGGTCACTGTACAGGTATTAATGATATAAATATCAGCTCCCGGAGCAAACGGTACGATCTCATATCCTGCCTGCTCCAGCATCTGCTGCATACTTTCCGTCTCATAGGCATTTACCTTGCATCCAAGGTTATGCAACGCTGCTTTTTTTGGCATTTTTTCTTCCTCCATAAATTCAGTTATTGGATTATTTTGTCAGTTTTATTATTGACTTTTACTTTAGTTATGATAATATTAATTCATGATTATCGGATGAATCTGACTTTGAATGTACGATCATCTCAGCTTATTAGGAGGGCATTATGAAAATGAAAACCGTTAAAATTTCTCTGAATTCTATCGATAAAGTAAAATCTTTCGTAAACGAAATCACAAAGTTTAGTAATGACTTCGATTTAGTATCCGGAAGATATGTGATTGATGCAAAATCCATTATGGGTATCTTCAGTCTGGATTTATCAAAGCCGATCGACTTAACCATTCATGCAGATGACAATTTACCTGCCATCATGGAAGTGATCAAACCATATATCATTGAAGCATAATTTTATCATGCCGTGATATTAAGATACTTACCATTCATTTACATTTATCATGAATATTTTACGCTGGAGATACGATACCGTATTTCCAGCGTTTTTATTTATGCGAACAGCGATGAAAATACTGTGCTTGCACAAGTATTTGAGGATCACCACGATAACTATGAGAAACTCGCAAAACGTGTTTCTCATAGTTTCTACTTTTCTTTCTTTAATTCATAAGAAATCTGAACACTCTGCGTGTTCTGCATTCATTTTTTATTCCACGTAAATGGTTTCAATGCTTTCCATTGCTTCTTTATAAAGCTCTGCGATCTTTTCTTCCAGATGTGTTTCTGAACGTTTGATGATATTGATATTCGGTTTTGTTACCGGATGCTTTGCCACAAAGATCGTACAGCAGTCTTCATATGGTAAGATCGAAGTTTCATACGTATCGATATTTTTAGCGATCGTTACGATATCTTCTTTATCAAATGCGATCAGCGGACGGAATACCGGAAGGGTACATACTTCGTTTGTTGCTGCAAGACTCTGTACAGTCTGGCTTGCAACCTGTCCGATACTCTCCCCTGTGATCAATGCCATGCTGCCATTTTCTTTTGCAATGTCTTCTGCGATCTTCATCATATAACGGCGCATAATGATCGTCAGTTCTTCATGCGGACACTGATCATAGATATAAAGCTGGATATCTGTAAAGTTTACGATATTTAAGCGGATCGGTCCTGTATATTTTGCAACTTTCTTCGCAAGATCGATGACTTTCTGTTTTGCACGCTCACTGGTATATGGCGGTGCGTGGAAATAAGTTGCATCAATCCGTACACCACGTTTTGCGATCATATATCCTGCAACCGGACTGTCGATACCACCGGAAAGAAGAAGCATCGCTCTTCCGTTGGTTCCGATCGGCATACCGCCAGGTCCCGGAATGATCTCTGAATAAATATATACATGTTTTCGAACTTCGATCACGAGATTGATATCCGGATGATGTACATCTACTTTCATTTCCGGATAAGCATCTAAGATCCTTCCGCCCATTTCCATATTGATCTCTACAGAATCCAGCGGATATCCTTTATTCGCACGACGTGCATTGACCTTAAATGTCTTATTTTTATCCGGATATACGTCATCGATATATTTTAATACCTGTGCAGATACATTTTCAAAGTCTGTATCTTCCACAATGACAACAGGACAAATGCCTACGATACCAAAGACACGTTTTAAAGCGGTAATGGTTTCGTCATAATCATAATATTCTGATCTGACATAGACATAAATACGTCCCATTTCTTTTGTAACTTCAAATTCACCTTCTACTTCTGTTAAAGCATGCTTCATGCTTGTCACCAGTGCATCTTCAAACATATAGCGGTTTTTTCCTTTAATGGCAATTTCACCATATTTGATCAAAAATGCACGAAACATCGTTTTTTCCATATATTTTTCTGCCAAGCCTTGCCGGATCCGGCTGCTAAGCCCTTCCTTTCTTTTTAATGTCTTGCATATCTGCGGAGCATCGGAAGCAGTCCCTGCAATACTTCCATGCAATAATCAATTTCTTCTTTTGTCGTATGAACACTGAAACTAAATCTCAGTGTACTGTCCAAATGCTCTTTCGGCACATGGATCGCTTTTAAAGTCGCACTGACTGCCGGTTTGTTAGAGGAACATGCACTTCCTGCGGAAGCATAGACTTCTCTTTCTTCCAGTGCATGAAGAAGAACTTCACTTCTTACCCCCGGAAAGCTGACACTCACGACATGCGGTGCAGAATCCTTTCCGGTCAGTCCGTTGATCTTTGTTCCTTCTATCTTTTGGATCTCACTGACAAAATGTTCTTTCACTTCATATAACTGTGCGATCTTCGCATCAAAATCTGTATAGATCTCTTTTGCTGCTTCTGCAAGACCTGCGATCCCCGGAACATTTTCCGTACCGGAACGAAGATCTTTCTGCTGTCCGCCTCCAAAAAGGATCGGTTTGATCTTGATCTTGGAGTCACAATATAAAAATCCGGTTCCTTTCGGTCCGTGGATCTTATGACCGCTGACAGATAAAAGATCGATCCCCATTTTTTTCGGGAAAATGCGGTATTTTCCATAACCTTGAATTGCATCTACATGAAAGATCGTTGCCGGATTATTTGCCTTCACGATCTTTGCAATCTCTTCGATCGGCTGAAGTGCACCGATTTCATTATTTACATACATCACGGATACCAGCATCGTATCCTGACGAAGTGCTTCTTTTAACTGATCCAGTTTTACGATCCCGTTTTCATCTACCGGAAGATAAGTCACTTCATATCCTTCTTCTTCCATATGTTTCATGACATTTCCAACCGACGGATGCTCGATCTTCGTTGTGATCAGATGTTTTCCCATACGGTGATTTGCCGCTGCACATCCCATGATCGCAAGATTGTTGCTCTCTGTACCGCCGGAGGTGAAAATAATCTCTTTTTCCTGTACTTTTAACGTTTTTGCAATGATTTCTCTTGCTTCTTTTACATGATTTTCCGCTTCCACACCTTTGTTATGCATCGCTGACGGGTTTCCGTAGCAAACGCTCATCATCTGAACGACTTTCTCTACAACTCCCGGCTCGCAGACTGTAGTAGCAGAATTATCTAAATATGCCTGCATCTGTTTCCTCTTCCGGCATTACTTCTTTCGTAACTGCCGTTTTCTTTTCGTTTAACTAAAACATTTAATGACTTTCATTTTCTTATGATTTCAATCCAAATCACAGTTTTTCATGCTTCCGTTATTTTTCTAAAATGACTCACTAAATACTTCTGTAATTTATGTTATGCTTCTTCCAGCAAATACATCAAAATGGATAAGGTCGTAAGTCCTGCAGTTTCAGTTCGAAGGATCCTGCGTCCCAGTGTTACCGGCTTTACGTTTAACTCCTTCGCCTGTTCGACTTCTGATTCTTCAAAACCGCCTTCCGGACCGATGAAGATCCCAACGCTCATTCCCGGCTTGATGCTGCCAAAAATTTCTCTGGTTGCATCCATTCCTCTGGCACATTCATAAGGGATCACATTGATATCCAGTTCTTTTGCCATCTGAAGTGCCTCAGAAAAGCTTTTTACTTCCATGATCTGCGGAATCATCATTCTTCCTGACTGTTTTGCTGCACCTTCTGCGATACTCTGCCAGCGTTTTCGCTTGGAAGCTTCTTTTTTTGCATCCAGCTTTACAATGGCACGTTTGGTCGAAACCGGAACCACGGCATAAGCACCAAGTTCTACTGCTTTTTGTATGATCAGTTCCATCTTGTCAGACTTTGGAAGTCCCTGAAAGAGATAGATCTTGGAAGATAATTCACTGGTTCCCTGTTCCTTCCAGAGAATCTTTGCTGTTACTTCCTGTTTTTCTAAAGCATCGATTTCACAATGATAAAAAATCCCGTTTTCATCTGCTGCCGTAAAAGCCTCACCTGTTTTCATACGAAGAACATTCTTCATATGATTCACGTCATCTCCGATGATCCTGATCCCATTTTCTGAAACCTGATCCGATGTAATAAAAAAATGACTCATAAACTTACCCGTTTTTTCTGGCTGTCACAGAAACCCATTCGCCCTGATAAGTTACTTCCAGAACTTCCAGTCCTGCTGCCTTCACTGCTTCTACCACTGTTTCTTCTTTATCGTCAATGATACCGGAAGTAATATAAAGACCGCCTGTCTTCATCTGGTTTACGATCACCGGTGTCAGCGGAACCAGTACATCAGCCAGAATATTTGCTACGACGATATCATATTTTTCATAACCGACTCTGTCCTGAACTTCTTTATCATCGATGATATTACCGATCATCACTTCGAATTTTTCTTTCGGGATTCCATTCACTTCTGTATTTTCTTCGGTCGCTGTAATGGCACATGGATCTAAGTCTGTACCAACTGCGGATTCTGCTCCGAGCTTTAATGCAACGATCGAAAGAATACCGCTTCCACATCCTACATCCAGAAGTTTTGTTTCCGGTGTGACATATTTTTTGATCTGACGGATGCAAAGCTGTGTCGTCTCATGCATTCCCGTACCAAATGCAGTACCCGGATCGATCTGGATCAGAAGTTTTTCTTTATCTTCCGGTTTTACTTCTTCCCATGACGGTTTGATCAGGATATCATCTACATAAAACTGATGGAAATATTCTTTCCAGTTATTGATCCAGTCTTTATCTTCTGTCTCAGAAGCTTCGATGGTTGCTTCTCCGATGTCCATCCACTGAGCGATCTCTTCTAATCCTTCACGCACCTTGCGGAGCATCTCTTCCTGATCCTGTTCCGGTTCCAGATAAAAGCTGATATAAGCAGTTCCGTCATCTTCACCAACGATCGGCATAATATCTACAAACATCTGTGCTTTATCCTGCTCTGTTAAAGGAACTTTATCCTCGATCTCAATCCCTTCCACACCTACATCCATCATCATACTGCTGATAATGTCTTCTGCTTCCGTGCGTGTCTTTAATGTATATTTATTCCATTTCATAACTGCCACACTCTTTCTTCTCATAATCTTTTATTTGCGATTGCATGAACAAAAATGTCCTTCGAACCGGACATTTTCATAGTTATCCGCATAAAACTATAACACAAAAAGGTGGCTCTTACAAGCCACCTCTTTATCGATCGGTCAAATCCTTTTCGTATTTTATTCCTGATTGGAAAACAATGGAAGTTCTTCCAAAAAGATAATATCTGTTCTTTTTGCAGCATCTCCTTCTGCGAGAACCGCTGCTTTTTTCACTACATTTGCACCGGCTTCACGAACAAGTGCTTCTAATGCATTTAAAGATTCTCCTGTTGAGATCACATCATCTAAGATGCATACATTTTTTCCTTTGATCTTCGCTGCATCCAGACCATCTAAATATAACGTCTGTGTTCCTGCAGTTGTGATCGACTGAACACTGTGGGAAACTACATCCTGCATATAACTCTTTACACTTTTACGTGCAACGATAAATTCTTTTAAGCCAAGCTGTTTTGAAACTTCATATGCCAGTGCGATTCCTTTGGCTTCTGCTGTAACAATCGCATCTACCTTTCCGATCTTTTCAGCTAAAGGTCCTGCACACGCTGAGATCAATTCGGTATCTCCGATGATCACAAAGCTTCCAAACGATAAAGAATCATTGATCTTAATAAGCGGCAGCTGACGCTTTACACCGCAAACACTCATTTCATAATATTTCATGACATTCTCCTTCTATTTTTTATAATCCAAGTATACGGGCTGCAATACCGGCAAGCATACCAAAAAATGGATTGGTAATGGCTGTTACGACCATCGTAACACCGCCAACAGCCGGTGCATTTGCCAAAGCAGCCGGTGCATCTAATGCAACTGTTTTAAATACACCCAGTACAAACAGGAAACCTGCAATAGAAGATGTCGGTACATATTTTGAAATCTTAGGTAAAATACCTGTCAGTAAAATGCATCCCATGAGAACCATCATAATGACACCAGCCCACACCGCATGAGGTGCATTCGCTGTCGCAGAAATGATTGCTTCAACCGGCGCACCGCCGAAAAATGCAGATCCCATATCTGCAAGAGATGAGATTACGGATAACTGGTCAACATTATAATGTGCATTTGGAGCCATGCTTGCTGTAATAGAACCAAAGGAAATATTGGAACCGATGTTCAAGCACACCATTCCCAAAGCACCCATGATGATCTTCGGACTGAATGTGAATTTCTGACGGACAAATTTATCATCTACAACAACGATCGTTTCTTTTTCTTTATTCACAACTGCATTTACAACGCAGGAAGCGACTACGGAAATTACGATCGTATAAACGAGTGTATTGGCACTGTTTCTTGTCAGGTAATATGTTACCAATGCGGTTACCATAGAAACGCCTCCGGCAACTTTCGCATCTTTTACCATATCGATCGCAACTTTGGATAACATGATACCAACACCGGCCATCATACCATTGGCAATATCTGCCCCGATAAAATCAACGATCTGGGTTAAAAGTCCAAAAACACCGATGAGAGCCATAATGACTCCTCCGATAAAGATCATCGTACAGCGTTCTGAACGGTTTTTTCCGGCAGTACCTGCATAAGTAATGGTTTCAGCCTGAAAAGAGATCGGTGCAACATTCTGAGTTACAGCATTTCCAACCGCACCGATAAAAAATGCCATTGCAGTAGGAATTGAGGCAAAGCCGAAAGTCAATGCCAGCAATCCTTGTGGAAGTCCATTCAGGATTACCCCAATAATGGACAAAAGATCAGTAAATAATTCATTCATTTCATTTTTCCTCTCGTATATGATGATTTGCGTTAACACATAACTTCTTTAAGATAACACACTGCCATAGTAAATTGAAAGAAAATTCTACTGATCTGCTCATTATTTTTTAACGCTTTCTTTTATAAGTGTGACTTATAATTCAAGTTTTATAACCTGCACGACCTTATTTATTGTCATGTAAATGTTCAAAATCATACATTTATACTTTTTTGCAGCTA
The DNA here is from genome assembly GCA_964634715.1 of uncultured Lachnoclostridium sp. Taxonomy (GTDB): domain Bacteria; phylum Bacillota; class Clostridia; order Lachnospirales; family Lachnospiraceae; genus HGM12587. The sequence goes on from CAZWLV010000063.1 coordinate 7,912, forward strand.
AATTGTTACAGGCACCATCC
>CAZWLV010000064.1:0-7867 GCA_964634715.1 uncultured Lachnoclostridium sp.
CAGATGCGTTTTAAATCCCCAGCATTTTTACTGCTTCGATCATATAACCGATACACAAAAACGGACCAAATGCAAACTGCATGTCAAAATTTTTACTCCAACAGTTCTCTTTTTTACTGTTACGCTCCCGCTGTTCTAAACATCTGCCGGCCAGCAGCCAGATACTGTAAGCACCTGCTAAAAATACCGCCGTCACAGTCCCTTCCAGCACCTTCTCCCAGCCAAGAAATGCACCGCAGGCAGCAGCAAATTTTGCATCCCCGCCGCCGAAACTTCCCGGAAAGAAAATACCGATAACACTCATCGGAACACTCACGATGAAAAGCCCCATGATTCTTTCTTTTATGGATATCTCCGGAAATATTACTGCTGCTGCCACAGAAAGCAGCAGGATCATGATGGAAGCCCTGTTTTTGATCCTTCGTTCTTTCCAGTCATTCCAGCCGGTTCTTAGCATCACCAGAACAAACAGAAGGAAAATCCCATACCTTCGCATCAGCCTGCATATGGCAGAATTTTAAAGCAGTCATGCTCATCCTTACCATTGATTGAAATGTTATAATAGTCATTTTCATCCCGTACCACATCCATGATACCGCTTTGACCTGTTTCCGGAATGATAAATTTGACATACGTGTAATTATCCGTAGCTTTGATGATCAGATGACTTCCTACAGGTAAAATTCCTTCTTTTCCTTCCAGTGTTGCGGATAATTCTGTACTCGTTGTCAGAACAAATTCATTTTTCTGAAGATCAAACTCTGTTTCTTCGGTTTCAAATTCATGTTTTTCATTAAACCGGTAAACTCTCTTTCCGGTATAACTTCCCAAAAAATCCACCCGTTCTTCCATGACGATTGCTTCCGTACTTATATTCCCTGTATCGATCGCTGCCATCGTACTGCCAGCTTCTATGATCCTTCCATCCGTCAGACGATATACGTATGTATAATAATCATCTGATGCCTGATCTACACCTGCCAGACAATAAATTTCCCCTTCTTTTCGAATCAGATAAACATCTTCCAGCACTGAAAAATTATCCATTTTAACACTTCTGTTTCCCAGTTTTACGGAACAAGTCGGCTGATCCGGCTCACCATCTTTCCAAACGTAATCGATCAAAAAAGGAACTTCTTCATTTTCACCGTTTTTCGAAGTCAGAGAAAGGATTACCTGTTGATTCTTTTCCAGCCGTGCGATCCCATCAGAATGATCCGGCAGATATGCCTGTTTTAAATACCGCTTAAACTGATCATAGGAAAGATGAAGCTCTATGATTCCCAGTTCTTCAGAACCTACAGAACCTTCCGGCAAAACGATCACGATGCCGGAAGCATCCAGATACCATGAAAATGTTTCCGGATCTGCCCAGATCGTCTCTATCTTTTTTTCATAATCTTTCGACAGCTGATCTTCGTATCCGTCAGCCAGCTGCTCTGTAAGCTCCTTGAATGCCTCTTTTTTAAATGTTTCATATTCTGAAAAAAGATCTGAAAACGGAATCCTTTTTCCTGTCTGTGCATCAAAGCAGATTCCCTGTCTGCTCTTGGAAGCATTACCATCTCCGGTATATTGAGAAAAATCTTCTATCAGACACACTGTTTTCGAATCAACTCTGGAAACTGCTGCTGACTGATAAAACGAATATGGAGAAAACTCACTTTTTTTGCCGTATTTCGCTGCCTTTGATGCCTCTTCTTCATAAGAAGCACTGATTCCCCGTAATTCTTCTGCCCGTTCCATCGACCAGTTTTCTATATTGCGTTTTAAATTCTCATTTGATGCATCATCTACCGTCACATCACAATACTGCAGATAAAGATAAGCGGTTTCTCCATCCGGCAGATAATAAGTTTTCTTACTTTTTTCCACATGAATGCTGCTAAGGGCATTGAATGTTTCTTTTTGTGAAGTCTCTTCTTCTGTGACCGGCTCGGTATCTTTTTCCGTATCTTCCGACTGATCCATTTCTTCTAATTGAGCTGTATCTTCTGCTAAAGGCTGTTTTGTGTCTTTTCCACATCCTCCCGTCAAAAGCAGTGCCACCAGCCCCAAAATTATCAGTTGTTTGATCCTTTTATCCATATGATTCCTCCAATGATGTTTACAGTTTCTCTATTTCCATAACTTTTATAACGGATCTATGACTGCCATAAAGCTCATCTATCTATGTATCACAGCCATCCGTTATCACGTTTCTCTGATTTTATGGTTACATCTTGATTTTACTGAAAACATGTGAAAGAAATGCTCAATTTTTCTTAAGGTTTCTTTAATTCTCACGTAAAAAGAGAAAGCCCTTAAGCTTTCTCTTCCATACGTTTCGATATATATTGACTAACCTTACTTTTTTCCATGCCAAGCACATATGCCAGTTCTTCATACAGCTTGTCTTCCGCCTGACGAAAATATTTTTCATCAACGACCGTAACCTTTTTCCCGCTTTCCAGACGCTGCTGTTTCCGCTGATATAATGTTTTGATGATCTTGATCAGTTCTTCACAGTCGCAAGTCTGAAGTGCTTCTTTAAACTGCACCTCTCTTGCCTTTTCATTGACGATCCACACTGTCTCGATCTCCGGGATCCGCTGAATCAATGCTTCTGCCGCTTCCACAGTCATCACAGGCCGCATAATGATCCTGCGATTTTCCACAGGTGCATACACGGAAGAATCCTTGTGATAAACCGGTCTCAAGGTATAATACAACTTTTCCTGATCAGCCATCGGCATTTTCAGCTTACCGATCTCTGTGATCTCACAAACTCCATGATGTCCATAAACTACTACTTCATTTACTTGAAACATTTCTTATCACTTCCTTTAATTATTCTGACAATTTCTTCCATTTATATTTTAACACTAATTTTTTTCAAATGTAAGCAGTTTCTGCACAAAATTTCACAAAAAATAATAAGGCAGCGTAAACTTTTGGATTTACATTTTTCTGAAAATATATTATAGTTTTTACAGATCATTACAAAGGATGGAATCATGATGGAACTTTCATTTGGAGAACAGATTAAGATTATTTTGAAAAGAAAAAATATGACAATTCAGGATCTGGCTATTTTGTACGAAGCCCAGACCGGAAAGAAAATGACACGTCAGAATCTCAGCCAGCGTTTAAAAAGAGATAATTTTCCGGAACAGGATATGCATCTGATCGCTTCTCTGCTCGACTGCAAAGCTACGATCCAGCTGCAGCCGCTCGCTGTTTCTCCGGTAAAACCACTTCCTGTTCAACCGGTCATTCCATCCACCGTACCGGCTGCACCGGTCATCCCAAAAACACAAACGGTAACAACTGCCGATGGCAGCACGTTTCATGTCCCAAATCTTCTTAAGAAACCGATCATTCAGGGCGAGATCAATCCTTTGACCGGACAGGAATACCTTACCAATACCGTTCGAAAGCATCCTTCGCTTCCGGATTACGTACAGGTTTATGACCAGTCCTCCCATGAATGGAGCGATGTCAATGAAGATTATTTCTGGAGATTTCAGGCAAATAAAAAAGAACTTTTAGGATCTGATTATCAGGAACCGATCCTGATCTAAAAAGACGAATGCTGTATCAAACGCATTCGTCTTTTTTATGACCGTTCTTCTTACGGTTCTTCTTTTTTTATCTTATGAAAATATTCCCGGATCTTTTTTTCATATCCATTTTCTGATGGAATATAAAATTTTGCATCCTTGATCTCATCCGGCAGATACTGCTGTTCTACATAATGGTTCGGATAATCATGTGCATATTTATAACCGATGCCTCTTCCAAGGCTTGCCGATCCTTTATAGTGTGCATCCTGCAGATGAGCCGGTACCGTCGTTTTTGTCGCACGGACACTGTCCATCGCTGCAAAGATCGCATTGCATGCTGAATTACTTTTCGGAGCACATGCCACATAAGAAGCAGCCTGTGCTAAAATGATCTGTGATTCCGGCATTCCGATCCGTTCTACTGCCTGTGCTGCACTGACTGCTACCGTAAGTGCCATCGGATCTGCATTTCCCACATCTTCAGACGCACAGATCATGATCCTTCTGGCAATGAATTTTACATCTTCTCCTGCATAAAGCATTTTCGCAAGGTAATAAACCGCTGCATCCGGATCAGAACCACGCATACTTTTGATAAATGCTGAGATCGTGTCATAGTGATTATCACCTGTTTTATCATATCGCACAACACGTTTCTGGATACATTCTGATGCTACCTCCAGTGTAATGTGGATGATACCATCTTCACTCCGTTTTGTTGTCAGGATCCCAAGTTCTATCGCATTTAATGCATTTCTTGCATCACCGCCGGAAATATCCGCCAGAAATTCCAGTGCATCTTCCTCGATCTCTGCATGAAAAGAACCCATTCCTTTCGCCTGATCATAGACGGCACGCTTTAACAGTGTCTTAATGTCTTCTTTTTCCAATGGCTTTAATTCGAAGATCAGTGATCTGGAAATCAACGCTCCATTGACTTCAAAATACGGATTTTCCGTAGTCGCACCGATGAGGATCAACGTTCCGTCTTCCACAAACGGCAGCAGATAATCCTGCTGTCCTTTGTTAAAACGATGAATTTCATCTACAAAAAGAATCGTCTTTTTTCCATACATTCCCAGACGGTCTTTTGCTGCACTGACGATCTCCTCCATATCTTTTTTTCCTGCTACCGTTGCATTTAACTGGGTAAATTCGGCACTGGTCGTATTAGCGATCACCTTTGCCAGCGTCGTCTTTCCGGTTCCCGGAGGTCCATAAAAAATAACGCTGCCCAGTTTATCGGCTTTGATCGCACGATAGAGCAGCTTATCTTCCCCGATAATATGTTTCTGTCCTACGACTTCTTCTAATACAGTGGGACGGAGACGGGATGCCAGCGGCGATTCCCCCTCCATCTTCTGTTCTCTCATATAATCAAATAAATCCATCTGCTTCCTCTCTGCCTGTATCACTTAACCTCTGCCGGATCAAAGTACTCTGGCACCATCGCCCATTTCTACATTATAGAAATCCGCATAATATCCGGTTCGTTCCGTATAATGCTTTCCTACTTCGATCGCAAAGATTTCTACTGCTTCTTTTTTCATCAGGCTGATGGTACAGCCGCCAAAACCGCCTCCGGTCATACGGGAACCGATGACTCCCGGAACTTTTAATGCTTCTTCTACGAGAACATCCAGCTCTTTTCCGGTCACTTCATAATTATCCCGCAGAGAATCATGGGATTCCACCATCAGTTTTCCAAAGGTTTCCATATCATTTGCCTTTAAGGCTTCAAAAGCATTGATCGTTCTTTGATTTTCATATACTGCGTGAGCTGCACGTTTTACAAGTACCGGTTCTACGATCATTTCTTTTACCTGCTCATAACACTCCGGTGTCAGTTCTCCTAAAGACTGCACTGCAACCACACTCTGAAGTTCTGCCAACGCACGTTCACATTCCATACGGCGTTCATTGTATTTTGCATCAAATGCACCGCGGAGTTTATTACTGTTTGTGATCACCATCGCATACTCTGACATATCAAGAGGTGCATACTCATATCTCAGATCACTGGTATCAAGAAAGATCGCATTATTTTTCTTTGACATGGCACTGGCAAACTGATCCATGATCCCACAGTTGATCCCATGAAATTCATTTTCCGCATACTGACCGAAAAGTGCAATATCTACATTGGTAATGTCTTCAAATCCAAACATTTCACGGATCATCAGTCCCAATGCAACTCCGATCGAAGCTGAGGTGCCAAGTCCTGCACCACTTGGAATATTTCCGTAAAGCAGCATATCAAAACCATTTGGGATCCGGTAACCTTTTTTCTGGTATGTCCAGAGGATACCGATCGGATAATTTGTCCAGCCGTTGCTGCGGCGGTATTTTAAAGTTCCCAGATTTCCTTCGCTGATCCCATTCTCCGCATAATTCATAGAATAAAACCGCAGTTTTTTATCTGAACGCTTTTTTGCCACAACATAAGTTCCGATGGTCAATGCACATGGCAGCACATGACCTCCGTTATAATCTGTATGCTCACCGATCAGATTCACTCTACCCGGTGCAAAATAAACTCTTGCTCCATCACTGGAACCATAAATTTCTTCAAAGTTTTTCAGCAACATTTCTTTCATCATACAGTCACCCCAACCTGTCATTTATCGCTTTTCGTCCTGCACTCCTAAAGTACAGGATTTCCTACTTCAACTATTTTTCTATCTTTTACGCAAAGATCAAAAAGTACGCAAGTACGATCACACCAAGCACGATCCTATAATAACCAAATACTTTAAAATCATGTTTTTTCACATAAGACATCAGCATTTTGATCGATAACATCGAAACTACAAACGCTGTGATCATCCCTGTCAATAAGATCGCTGTTTCCGCTCCTGTGAAGGAGAATCCAAACTTCAGTATCTTTAACAGGCTGGCACCGAACATTACCGGAATCGCCATAAAGAAACTAAACTCTGCACCGATATAACGGGAACAGCCCACAATCAATGCACCAAGGATCGTCGCACCGGAACGGGAAGTACCCGGGATCAGGGAAAGTACCTGAAACATTCCGATGATAAATGCTGTTTTAAAAGACAGGTCTTCTATCCTGCGGATCTTAGCTCTTTTCCCTTTTCTCCAGTTTTCCACAACGATAAATAAAACGCCATAGACGATCAACATCACCGCTACTGTCTGATAATTATAAAACAGTTCATCCAGCGTATTGTCAAATAACACACCAAGAACTCCTGCCGGAATAACGCCCACAACAACCTTAAACCACATCATCCATGTATCTTTTTTGATCCAGCCTTTTTCTTTCGTCGTAAACGGCCAGAGTTTTGGGAAGAACAGCACAACGACTGCAAAAATTGCTCCTAACTGGATCACAACATTAAACAGTTCCATGAATTCATCGCTGACATTCAAATGTACAAATTCTTCTAAAAGGATCATATGACCGGTACTGCTGACCGGAAGCCATTCCGTGATCCCTTCTACGATACCGATCAGGATCGTCTTTAAAATTTCAATCAACATTTTTGGTTCCACTTTTCTATTTACCTGCCTTTCTTTAAGTACCTATGTTTTTTCTTCTTTCTTTAGTACTCTTCTGCCAAAGGATCCCTTATAAAACGGTTTCTTTTCTCTCCGGTTCTTCAAAGGTTTCCCTCACAAGACGATCATACTCCTGCCATGCAAATGTATCACTTAATTCAGACAATGCTTCTGCTGCCTGACGATACATCCAGCCATGCTTTTCCTTGCTTTTTTCATTAAATCTCTCCCACAGTTTGTCTCCTATGGTCTTCTGATCTCTGTGGATCGCACGGATATTGGACAGCTTATCTGCCAGTGCAAGGATCTTCGCCTCTCTGTTGGCTCTATTTTTCAAAAAATCCAGTGTTTCCATTTTCCGGAGCAGCCATGTTTCCTGCGGCGGAAGGTCTTTTCGTTTATTTTCACTCTCTGCTTCTACCAGATCTGCAATATGGTCATTAAAAAAGAAACGAATTTCCTCCACTGTAGCATCGGTGTCTTCTACCACATCATGAAGTACTGCTGCTGCGATCATATCCTGATCCTCCGTGATGGTTGCCACGATCGCTGCTGCCTCGATCGGATGCACAATATATGGAATCTTCGTTCCTTTACGATATGTGCCGGAATGGGCACGGGTTGCAAAAATGATCGCACGATCCATTAAAGAGATCGTTTCATCGAGTAACACTTCAAAGTCCTTTCGGCCAAGCATTTTGGTAGACATAATTCCTCCTAAAATGTAATACTGGATCAACATGAAAATCTAGTGTCATTATACTATATCCGTAATTTTTTTGGAAGTACTAAAAAGG
>CAZWLV010000065.1:0-4650 GCA_964634715.1 uncultured Lachnoclostridium sp.
AATAATGAATGATTTGAAACGTCTGATTGTACAATCGGGCGTTTCTTTGATACAATGATCTATAGGTGTAAATTTAGGAGTTTGAGAAAGCAAAGGAGCTGGTGCTTATGATAAAAGTAATTTTATGGGATATGGATGCAACTTTGCTGGATTTTCTGGCAGCGGAAAATGCGGCGATCAAATCCTGTTTTCAAAAATTTGGTCTGGGAGAATGTACCGATGAGATGATCCAACGGTATTCTGTGATCAATAAAAAATATTGGGAAATGTTAGAACGCGGGGAAATGTCAAAACAGGACATCCTTGTCAACAGATTTAAAGATTTTTTTAAAGAAGAAGGTATTGAAACTGACTGTGAAAAAGAATTCAACAGCAGTTACCAGGTGGCATTGGGAGATACGATCTGTTTTAAGGATCAGGGCTATGAGCTTGTGAAAAAACTTCAGGGAAAATACCGTCAGTTTGTAGTGACCAATGGAACTTTTGTAGCACAGGAACGAAAACTGAAACGCTCAGGGATCGGAGAACTGGTGGAAGATGCGTTTATTTCTGATCTGATCGGTCATGAAAAGCCGTCGGTGGAATATTTCGATCACGTGCTTGAAAAGATCGGGGCATATGAAAAAAATGAGATCATGATCATAGGAGATTCCCTGACCAGTGATATGCAGGGCGGCAATAACGCAGGGATCCTTTGCTGCTGGTATAATCCGGAACATCTGGAAAATACAAAGAATGTAAAGATCGATCATGAGATCGATCATCTGTGGCAAATAGAGGAGATATTAGAAAGCTATGAATAAAAAAGAAATTTTAGAGATCCGAAAACAGTTCACGCCGGCAAACTGTGCCATTACACGGATCTGCAGCTGTTATGTAAATCATGAAAAAGAAAAGATCTGCCAGTCAAAACAGGCTTTTTTAGCGATGCCGGAGGAAGAAGCATACAAATATTTTGATATTTTCAAGCATACGCTTTCCGGAACCGTGGGAAAAAATATGATCAATATGGAATTTACACTGGATTCTGAGATGCAGGGAGGTCCGCAGGAATTTTTATTAAAGCTGCGGGACAGTGAATTGAAAGATGAGATGCTGGTAGAAGAATTTTATGATAAAGTGATCGAACATTATCATTATGGAGAAAATTATTATATCGTTCTGATCTATGCGGCATATGATGTTCCGGGAAAATCGACAGATGGTCTGGAAATGGACGATGCGTCTGATACGGTATTCAGACATATTTTATGCAGTATCTGTCCGGTAAAACTTTCCAAAGCGGCATTATCTTATAATCCGGATCGCAATCTGATGGAAGACCGGGTTCGTGACTGGGTAGTGGAAATGCCGATGAATGGATTTTTGTTCCCGGCATTCAACGACCGTGCCACAGATCTTCACAGCGTTCTTTATTATTCTAAAAATCCTGAAGAATTACAGCCGGAATTTATCGATCAGGTATTTGGAGCCGGGATTCCGGTAACGGCAAAGAGTCAGAAAGAAATTTTTGATACGGTTGTAGCAGAAACGCTCGGAGAAGACTGCGGATATGAAGTTGTGAGAAATCTGCACGATCATCTGTATGAAATGATGGAAGAACATAAAGAAGCACCGGAACCATTAGAACTTTCCAAAGTGGATGTAAAAAAACTTTTGGAGAAAAGCGGAGCACCGGAAGAAAAGATGCAGACTTTCGAAAAAGAATTTGATGCTGTGGCAGGAGAACGGACAACGCTTCTGGCAAGCAATGTAGTCAATGTTAAAAAATTTAGTGTAGAGACACCTGACGTTGTGATCAAAGTCAATCCGGAAAGAGCAGATCTGATCGAAACCATGGAGATCGACGGCAGAAAATGCCTTGTGATCGCGATCGATGATCATGTGGAAGTCAATGGTGTGAATGTGAAAATCTAAAAAAAGAAATCAGGGATATTAGTGAGAGAACAGAAGAAAAATTATGAGATAAACATGTGTGAAGGACCTTTGGCAGGAAAGATGCTGGTCTTTACATTGCCGCTGATGTTTTCAGGGATTTTACAGCTTTTATTTAATGCGGCAGATACTATCGTAGTAGGAAGATATGCCGGAAAAGAGGCATTGGCAGCAGTTGGTTCTACGTCTTCTTTGATCAATCTGCTGGTCAATCTGTTTATGGGGCTTTCCGTGGGTGCGAACATTCTTGTGGCAAGATATTATGGTGCCAAAAAAGAAGAAGATATTCAGACAACAGTGCATACTTCCATTACGCTGGCAGCTTTGGCAGGAATTGTTTTGGCAGTACTGGGAAATATATTTGCGAAACCGCTTTTGCTGCTGATGGGATCTCCGGAAGATGTGGTAGATCTTGCAGCACTTTATGTCAAAATTTATTTTGCGGGAATGCCGGTGGTACTGATCTATAACTATGGAGCAGCGATCTTACGTGCAGTAGGAGATACGAAACGACCGCTGTATTATCTGACAGTGGCAGGTGTGGTCAATGTGATCCTGAATCTGGTATTTGTCATCGGGTTTGATCTGAGTGTTGCCGGTGTTGCACTGGCTACCGTTACGTCAGAAACGATTTCTGCGATCCTTTTGATCCGTTGTATGTGTAAAATGGAAGGAAGCTGTCATTTGGATCTGAAAAAGCTGGGATTAAATGGAGAAAAGGTCGGTCTGCTGCTGCGTCATGGACTGCCGGCAGGTCTGCAGGGTTCTGTCTTTTCCTTTTCCAATGTACTGATCCAGTCTTCGATCAACTCGTTCGGTTCTGTTGCTATGGCAGGTTCCAGTGCAGCAGCGAATATTGAAGGATTTGTTTATACGGCAATGAATTCTTTTCAGCAGACGGCATTGTGTTTTACAAGCCAGAATCTTGGCGGCGGAAAATATGACAGGATCAATAAAGTGTTAAGAAACAGTCTTTTGATGGTAGCATTGGTAGGAATCGTGATGGGAGGCGGATGTTATCTTTTAGGAGAACAGCTTTTAAGCATCTATTCTCCGGATCCGCAGGTCATTGCATATGGCATGATCCGTTTAAGATGGATCTGTCTACTCTATTTTCCGTGCGGCATTATGGACGTTTTGGTGGGAATGCTTCGTGGGCTTGGATATGCCGTCGTTCCGATGTGTGTATCGATCATCGGAGCCTGCGGATTTCGAATCGTATGGATCGCAACCGTATTTGCAGCACACCATTCCTTAGAAGTACTGTACAGTTCTTATATTATTAGCTGGATCCTGACAGGAAGTACACATTTGATCTGTTATATTTTTGTATGGAAGAAACTTAGAAAACGGCTGGAAGGCAGATAAGTTTACAGCTTTTGATGGATTTTAAGCCTTTTTGGCTGAATGCATCCATGATTTATAAAAAGAAAATGATAATGATAAAAAGGAGAATATCGTATGAGAGCATATGAAAGATTATTAAAATACGTGGCAGTGGATACCCCAAGTGATCCGGATTCCGGAAAAAATCCATCTTCTGCCTGCCAGTTTACACTGGCGAACATGCTGGTGGAAGAATTAAAGGCACTTGGCGTAGAGAATGCGGAAGTTGATGAAAAGTGTTATGTGTATGCTTCTATTCCAGCGACAGAAGGATATGAAAACTGCAAACGTCTTGGATTTATTGCACACATGGATACAGCACCGGATTTTAACGGCTGTGGTGTCAATCCGCAGATCATTGAAAATTATGACGGAAAAGATGTTGCCCTTGGGGAAAGTGGAAGAATCTTAAAAGTAAAGGATTTTCCGGATCTTGCAGAGATGAAAGGACGTACCCTGATCACAACAGACGGAACTTCTTTATTAGGTTCTGATGATAAAAGCGGGATCGCAGAGATCATGACCATGGCAGAGCGTATTCTGACAGAAAACATTCCTCATGGAAAAATCTGCATCAGTTTTACACCGGATGAAGAGATTGGAGAAGGTGCAGATCATTTTGATGTGGAGAAATTCGGTGCGGATATTGCCTATACGATGGATGGCGGAAAAGAAGGAGAGATTGAATACGAAAACTTTAACGCTGCCGGAGCTGTTTTTACGATCCATGGCAATAATGTACATCCGGGAAGTGCAAAAGACATTATGATCAATGCACAGCTGGTAGCGATGGAGATCAATGCAATGCTTCCGGCAGATGAAATCCCGTCAAAAACAGAAGGTTATGAAGGATTCTTTCATTTAACAGATATGCATGGAACGGTGGAACAGGCAAAATTGGAATATATTATCCGCGATCATGACAGAGAAAAATTCGAAGCGAAAAAAGCATTGGCAGAAAGCATTGCCAAAGAAATGAATGAAAAATACGGTGCAGGAACAGTCGAGCTGAGTGTAAAAGATCAGTATTATAATATGAAAGAAAAGATCGAACCTCATATGTATCTGATCGAATATGCAAAGGAAGCAGCAAGAGAAGTCGGATTAAATCCGGCAGTTGTTGCGATCAGAGGCGGTACAGATGGTGCAAGATTAAGTTTTATGGGGCTTCCGTGTCCAAATCTTGGAACCGGCGGCTTTGGATTCCATGGACCTTACGAACATGTGACTGTAGAAGGAATGGATTTTTGCGTAGAAATGATGCTGAAGATCCTGTCTTACTTTTTAGAAAAAAGAGTTTAACATGATCAGATCTTTCTTTTTCGAAAA
>CAZWLV010000065.1:4750-7693 GCA_964634715.1 uncultured Lachnoclostridium sp.
AATTTTTTGAAATCACTGTCGCTTTAATGTGAAAACGTAATAAAGTGTATTGACCTTTTGTTACTTCTATCATAAAATTTAAAAAATGTGATGAGGAGGACAAGCTATGGAAGACTATATTGGTTGGATCGGCTGTGGAACTATGGGAAGTGCACTGGCGAAAGCGGCAGTAAGATCAGAAATGATCTCACCGGGACAGATCTGTCTTGCTAACAGAACAACCACAAAGGCAGAAAAACTGGCAGAAGCTCTTGGCGGAGCACTGGTAGGAACAAATAAAGAAATTGCAAAATACTGCAGATACATTTTCTTGGGAGTAAAGCCCCAGATGATGCAGGAAATGTTAGAAGAGATTGCCCCTGTTTTGAGAGAACGTACAGATCGCTTTGTGCTTGTGACGATGGCGGCAGGTTTGACGATGGCACAGATCCAGCAGATGGCAGGAGGCGACTATCCGGTCATTCGTCTGATGCCGAATACACCGGTCGCAGTTGGAAGCGGTATGATCTTATATTGCAGTACAAGGACACATCTGGACGAAATGGTGACATTTCTTCATATGATGAAAGAAGCCGGAAAATTTGATGAACTTCCAGAAACGCTGATGGATGCCGGAAGTGCCGTGACCGGATGCGGACCTGCATTTGCTTATCTGTTTATGGAAGCCTTGGCAGACGGCGGAGTTGCCTGTGGGCTTCCAAGGGCAAAAGCACAGGAATATGCGGCACAGATGCTGCTTGGCTCCGCAGAAATGCTGCTGAAGAGCGGTGAACATCCGGGAGTATTAAAAGATGCCGTATGTTCTCCGGGTGGCAGCACCATTCAGGGAGTACGTGCACTGGAAAACGGCAGATTTCGCGGAACTGTATTGGAAGCAGTTGATGCGGCTTTCAGGAAAACAAAAGAGTTGGGGAAGAAAGAAGTATGAGGATCGTAATAAAAGTAGGAACGTCTACGCTGGCACATCCTACAGGAAGATTAAATATACAGCGTGTAGAAACTCTTGTAAAAGTACTGAGTGATCTGAAAAATGCAGGACATGAGATCATACTCGTATCATCAGGTGCGATCGGAATGGGAGTAGGAAAACTGCTTCTTCCGGGAAAACCGTCAGACATGCCGACTAAGCAGGCGGCTGCGGCCGTAGGACAGTGTGAGCTGATGTATACCTATGATAAGCTGTTTACGGAATATAATCATACCGTGGCACAGATCCTTCTGACAGGGGAAGATATCGAAGATGAAAAACGCAGACATCATTGTGAAAATACATTAAGAAGACTGCTGGAGCTGGGAGCATTGCCGATCATTAATGAAAATGATACGGTTGCAACAGAACAGATCGAAATCGGAGATAATGATACGCTGGCAGCTATTGTAGGAAAAAGTGTGCAGGCGGAACTTGTGATCCTTTTGACGGATATTGACGGACTGTTTACCGCTGATCCGCATAAAGATCCTGATGGAAAACTGATCCCGCTGGTAGAAGAAGTAACTCCTGAAATACTGGAACTTGCCGGAGGTGCCGGAAGTACCCAGGGAACGGGAGGAATGATGACGAAACTGGCAGCGGCACAGATTGCCGTAAATGCCGGCTGCGATATGGTCATCGCCAATGGCAAAAGACCGGAAATTCTTTATAAGATCATTGATGGAGAAGCAGTAGGAACCCGATTTATCAAAAAGAAAGTGTGAGGTGGCATATGACAACACAGGAAATTTTGAAAGCAGCAAAAGCGGCAAAAACTTCCATGATGCTGGCTGATACAGAAAGAAAAAATGCGGCATTGCGGTTTATGGCGGAAGAGCTGATCGACGGTATGGAAGAAATCCTGACAGAAAATGCAAAAGATCTGGAGGCTTCCAAAGGAAAGATTTCTGAAGTAATGCAGGATCGTCTTGCACTTTCCAAAGAACGGATTGAAGGAATGGCACAGGGAGTCAGGGAAGTTGCAGAACTTCCGGATCCGGTAGGAAAAGTCCTTCGGCGGATCGAACGCCCTAACGGTCTTGTGATCGAAAAAACGGCAGTTGCCATGGGCGTGATCGCGATCATTTATGAAAGCCGTCCGAATGTTACTTCTGATGCGGCAGCATTGGCTTTAAAGAGTGGAAATGTCTGTATCCTTCGTGGCGGAAAAGAAGCCTATCGTTCAGCAGCGGCCATTGTGAAATGCTTAAAAAGAGGTCTGGTAAGAGCAGGGATTTCAGAAGATGCCATTCATCTGATCGAAGATACAACGAGAGCATCTGCAATGGAACTGATGACTGCAGTCGGATATGTGGATCTTTTGATCCCAAGAGGCGGTGCCGGACTGATCCGTGCATGTACAGAAAATGCGAAAGTACCATGTATACAGACGGGAACAGGAATCTGTCACATTTATGTTGATAAAGAAGCAGATCAGGAAAAAGCACTGAAGATCATAAAAAATGCAAAGACCAGCAGACCTTCAGTGTGCAATGCGGAAGAAGTCTGCATTGTCCATAAAGAAATTTGTGAACAGTTTTTGCCAAAATTAAAGGAAATGCTGGAACAGGGAGAACATCCGGTAGAACTTCGTCTGGATGAGAGAGCAGCACAGGTGATCGACGGTGTGAAAGCAGAAACGACAGATTTTGATACAGAATTTCTGGATTATATTCTTGCAGTAAAGGTTGTGGACAGTGTGGAAGATGCCATCAGTCACATCAGTGCACACCATACCGGACACAGTGATGGAATTGTGACGGAAAATAAAGAAACTGCAAAACGATTTATGATGGCAGTAGACAGTGCAGCAGTCTACGTGAATGCTTCAACCAGATTTACCGATGGAGGAGAATTTGGTCTGGGCTGTGAAATGGGAATTTCTACCCAAAAGCTCCATGCGAGGGGACCGATGGGGCTGGAAGAACTTTGCTGCTATAAATATATGATTTACGGAGACGGACAAATTCGAT
>CAZWLV010000066.1:0-7689 GCA_964634715.1 uncultured Lachnoclostridium sp.
AGGAAATACAAGGGTTTGAGAAGATAAAAGGAGATAAAAAAGCGATGATAAAAGTCCTCATGATCTGCCACGGCAACATCTGCCGTTCCACTATGGCTGAATTCGTCTTTAAAGATATGGTGTCCAAAGCCGCCCTAAAAGACCTCTTTTACATAGAATCCGCTGCTACCAGCCGTGAAGAAATCGGCAACGACACCCACTATGGTACAAAACGCAAACTCGACGAGGTTGGAATCCCTTACACGAAGCGAAAAGCCCGTCAGGTAACAAGGAGTGATTACGATACCTTTGATTATCTGGTAATCATGGATCAGGAAAATAGAAGAGGCTTAAACCGCATTATCAATGGCGACCCGGATGGAAAAGTATATAAGCTCCTTGATTTTGCAGGTCTTAACCGTGATATTGCAGACCCTTGGTATACCGGTAATTTTGATGATACGTATGATGATATTGTGTATGGTTGTACCGGATTTTTAGAATTTTTAAAAAGAGAAGGCAGAATTTAGTTAAAAACAGTCGTGAAAATGAAAATCTGTGAAAATAGAAACGTGGATCGTTTTTTTGTACGCAGAATTCATGAAACGGCTGTTTATTTATGTTGGATCAGAGCGTGTCGGTGTGAAATTTTAATTTTTAAGAACTTCTTTCATAAAATTAGAGATTGCAGACAGGGGAGGAAAATGATAAGATTTTTTGAAAATTCCGGAAAAACAGTAGCGGATTTCCTATGAAATGCGATATGATAGAAGCAGATTAGTTTGAACAAATAAAATGAGACGAAATAAAGAGAGGACTTTTGCGTATGAGACTTGGAGTATATAAAACACAGAAAGGATATCGGTTCGCATTTGCAAATGATGAAGAATCACCATGCAGTTTGCTCTTATTTAGAAAAGGAGAACAAGTGCCGGAATTTGAAATTCCCATGAAACGTTCTCTGGGGAATATATTTACAGCAGATGTAGAAAAGTTGGATGCGAAAAAATACGAATATATCTATCAGGTAGGAGAAAAACTGCGGCTGGATCCGTATGCGAAAGGAATTTCGGGAAAGAAGGCATTTGGAGAAAAATGCAGTCAGGAAATGCTCCGCTGTATCATCGATCAGGGCAGCTATGATTGGGAAGATGATCAGCATCCGGAGATTCCATTTTCAGAATCATTGATCTATTGTACGCATCTGCGCGGATATACCATGGATAAAACGTCGAAGGTTCGGGCGAAAGGAACGTTTCGGGGGATGATCGAAAAAATCCCGTATCTGGTATCTTTGGGGATCAAACAGCTGGAACTGATGCCGATTTATGAATTTGAAGAATTTCCAGAGCCGAAAAGAAAAAGTACGATGTATGAGCAGGAAATACAGGATCAGGATCTGAAACTGAATTACTGGGGATATACGTCTGGTTTTTATTTTGCACCAAAGCAGAGCTATGCTTATGGAAAAGATGCGTCGAAGGAATTGAAAGATCTGGTAAAGGCACTTCATAAAGAAGGAATCGAATTGATTCTGGAATTTTATTTTGAAGAAACTGCGGCACCTCATATGATCGCGGATTGTCTGAAATTCTGGGTGGAAGAATATCGCATTGATGGAATCCATATCAATCGGAATGCAATTGATCTGAAAACACTTGTGATGGATCCGGCATTAAGATCAACAAAGATTTTTACAGAATATTTCGATCCAAGAGAGCTTTCTGCGGAAACAAAAGATCCAAAGAAAAAGCATTTGGCAGAATATCATGATGGATTTTTAATTGATGCAAGACGTTTGTTAAAAGGAGAAGAAAATGCATTGAAGGCATTTTCGGACAGAGTGAAAAAAAATCCGGAATGTACCGGAATTGTAAATTATATGGCAAACCATAATGGATTTACGATGAATGATATGGTTTCCTATGATGAAAAACATAATGAAGCAAACGGAGAAAATAATAAAGACGGCAGTGATCATAATTTTAGCTGGAACTGTGGTGAAGAAGGGGTTACGAAAAAGAAAGCAGTAACACAGCTTCGGCGGAGACAGCTGTACAATGCATTTGCAATGGTGATGTTTTCACAGGGAATTCCACTGATCTATGGTGGAGATGAGTTCGGAAATTCCCAGCAGGGAAATAATAATGTATACGGACAGGATAATGAACTTTCATGGATCCAATGGCCGCATTCAAAAGCAGCAAAAGATCTGCAGGAATATGTTAAAAATCTCATTGCTTTCCGAAAAAACCATCTGGCATTCCATATGGAAAAAGAACCGCTGCAGTCAGATTATAGATCCATGGGATTGCCGGAACTGTCATTTCATGGTGAAGATGCATGGTACGGAGGATTTGAAGCCTATCGCAGACATATCGGAATGATGTATGGCGGTGGTTATAGTGAAAAAAACAGCATTTATGTGGCATATAATCTTCATCAGGCGGGGCATGAGCTGGGACTTCCGACACTGCCGAAAGGAAAGGTATGGAAAATGATCTTTTGCACAGCAGAGGATCAGGAGCCGTTTATACCGGAAGGAAGAAAGCTTCCGGATCAGAAAATTTTAAAAATAGATGGAAGAACCATCTGTGTATTAGAAGGAACAGAAGATGAATAAAGTATTTGGTCATTTCAAAACGATCACAACGCACAAAATCGTGGTTATGAAAGAATGTTTTAAAATTGGTCTGTATAAACAGGGACTGCTGCACGATCTGTCAAAATATGGTCCTACAGAATTTATTCAGGGCTGCCGGAATTATCAGGGAACGGCGAGTCCGCATTTGAAAGAAAGAGAAAAGAAGGGATATTCGTCGGCATGGCTGCATCATAAAGGACGTAACAAACATCATTTTGAATATTGGATCGATTACAGTCCGGATAATAAAAGCGGAATGGTCGGCTGTAAGATGCCGCCAAATTATGTTGCAGAAATGATGATGGATCGTATTGCTGCATCAAAGGTCTATAATAAGAAAAACTACGACCAGCATTTTCCGCTGCAATACTATGAAAGAGGAAAACATGCTTATATGATGCATCCGGAAACAAGAGCACTTTTGGAATATCTGCTTCATATGCTGGATGAACAGGGAGAAGAAGTGACGTTTGCATACATTCGAAAAAATTTAGTAGGAAAGAAGGAATATCCGGATATTTCATGATAAATCCGGAAAAATGAGATGAAATATATAAAACAGTTTGCAGTGATCGCACTGATCACATTTTTAGGGGAGTGTTTGAATTTTCTGCTTCCATTGCCGGTACCGGCGAGTATCTATGGTATGATACTTTTATTTTTAAGTCTTCAGACAGGAATTTTGAAATTAGAACAGATTGAAGAAACGGCGGATCTTCTGTTGAACGTAATGCCGATCTTTTTTATCTCTCCAACGGTCAGTCTGATGAGTGGAATGACGGTGCTGAAAGATAGTTTGGCGGGGGTACTTGTGATCTGCCTTGTTTCGACTATCATTGTAATGGCGGTGACGGGGCTGGTATCTCAGGCGGTGATCCGTCATGATCGAAGGAGGAAAGATTGATGAATGCTTTTTTGTTAAATTCTGCATATTTTGGGATTGTTTTAAGTTTGTTATGCTATTGGGCAGCGTTAAAGATTTCAGCAAAAGTAAAAAGTACGTTGTGTAATCCACTGCTGGTAGCTTCTGCCATGATCATTTTTTTGCTTCTGATCTTTCAGATAGACTATGAAACGTTTGATAAGGGAGCTTCTTATCTGACTTACTTTTTGAATCCGGCAACAGTTTGTCTGGCAGTACCGTTGTATCGTCAGTTTCAGGTGTTAAAATCAAATTTAAAGGCAGTTCTTTTAGGAATTACGGCAGGCTGTATTGCATGTATGATCACCATAGTAGGATTGGCGGCTGTATTTGCACTTCCGGGAGAGATCACGGTTTCCGTACTTCCAAAATCCATCACAACAGCCATTGCCATTGGACTTTCACAGGAAATGGGAGGAATTTCGTCGATTACCGTTGCGTGTGTTGTGATCACAGGAATTTTTGGTGCTTGTATTGCTTCTGTATTATTTAAAATGTTAAAAATCGAAGAACCGGTTGCACAGGGACTGGCAACAGGAACTTCTGCACATGCCATTGGGACTTCCAGAGCATTGGAATTAGGAGAAATTCAGGGAGCGATGAGCAGTCTGGCCATTGCGGTTACCGGACTCATGACGGTAATCCTTGTCCCGATCGTAGCAGGTATGTTTTATTAAAGAAAGAAGTGTGTTTAGAATAGAAAATATAACTTCAATGCTGCTGGATTTTATCCGGAGGGTGTGAAAAATAAGGGAAAAAGAGGGACATTTTCAAAAGAGGAAGATGTCCTTTTTGTATAGGCAGCGAGAAAACTGCTGCCATGCAGGGATAGTGCATTTTCTGACTGCGAATCATCAGTAAAACCAGAAAAGCGTGTTCTGCAGTGTGTGCGATCGTTAAAAAGTATAGAAATAAAAAGGAAATTTAAAAAAAATGCAGAATATACAATTTAGAAGTACCTTTTTATTGCTGAAACAGAGAAAACGATCGTTGCATTCTGTATGTAATGGAATGAGGTGTGGATATGAACATTCGAGAAAAACAGGAGTTATGGGAATCACAGTATTTGAGCATTTATGCAGCCTTGAGCAAAAACTCCAGAGGGCGGGATTTTTATGAAGCACAGTGCGATATCCGTCCGGTTTATCAAAGAGACCGGGATCGTATTTTACATAGCAAATCCTTCCGGCGTTTGAAACATAAGACGCAGGTTTTTCTGACTCCAAGAGGGGATCATTATCGGACACGTCTGACACACACCCTAGAGGTATCTCAAAATGCACGTACCATTGCAAAAGCACTTCGTTTAAATGAAGACTTGGTGGAAGCCATTGCACTGGGTCATGATCTTGGACATACTCCTTTTGGTCATGCAGGTGAGAGAGCATTAAATATGCTTTGCAGCAATGGATTTTGCCATTGTGATCAAAGTGTACGTGTAGTAGAAAAACTGGAAAACGGCGGAAAAGGTCTGAATCTGACCTATGAAGTACGAGATGGGATCAGAAATCATCGTACCGCTGGAAGACCGGGAACATTAGAAGGAAAAGTTGTCCGTTTATCGGACAAGATTGCATATATTAATCACGATATTGACGATGCCATCCGTGCCGGGATTCTTACAGCAGAAGATATTCCGAAGGAATATACGGAAATTTTGGGAAATACCACAAGTCAGCGGCTGAACCGTCTGATCCACGACATTGTCAGGGAAAGTGAAGGAAAGCAGGAGATCATGATGTCTGCAGGAGTGGAGCAGGCAATGGCAGGTCTGCGTAAATTTATGTTTGCCAACGTGTATACCAATCCACGTGCAAAGGCAGAAGAACAAAAAGCACAGGATATGCTGGAACATCTTTTTGAATTTTATAAAGCGTATCCGGAAAATATGTCTGAAGAATACAGAGATATGTTGGAAAATAAAGGCGAATCACTGGAAACGGTGGTCTGTGATTACATTTCAGGGATGACTGACCAGTATGCCATACAAAAGTTTCAGGAATATTTTGTGCCGAGATCATGGAGCTGATAAGGAGAAATGATGTACTATTCTGATGAACTGGTAGAAGAGATCAGAGAAAAAAATGATATTGTCAGTGTTGTCGGAGAGTATGTAAAACTGACAAGAAAAGGCGGAAGTTATTTCGGACTCTGCCCATTCCATACAGAAAAAACAGGATCTTTTTCTGTATCACCGCAAAAACAGATGTATTATTGTTTTGGGTGCCATAAAGGGGGGAATGTATTCAGCTTTTTAATGGATTATGAAAACTATACATTTCCGGAAGCAGTAAAAGCGTTAGGTGAACGTGCAGGAGTCGAACTTCCGGAGATAGAATATTCTGAAAGCTCAAAACAGCAGAAGGATGAAAAGACGAAAATGCTGGAAATGTACAAGCATGCAGCTACGTTTTATTATCGAATGCTCCGTACACCGCAAGGTAAGACAGGTTATGAGTATTTGAGAAAACGTCAGCTGACAGAAGATACGATCAAGCATTTTGGTCTGGGTTATTCTACAAAGTTTGGGAAAGATCTGTATCATTATCTGAAAGAAAAAGGATTTTCAGATGAAATGATGATCGAAGGCGGTCTGGTATCATACAGTGAAAAGGCTGGTACCTATGATCGTTTCTGGAATCGGGTAATGTTTCCGATCATGGATGCAAATCATAAAGTCATTGGTTTTGGCGGACGTGTTATGGGAGATGGAGAACCCAAATATCTAAATTCACCGGAGACGAAAATTTTTGATAAAAGCAGGAATCTGTATGGTTTGAATTTTGCGAGAACGAGCCGGAAGGATCGTATGATCATTTGCGAAGGCTACATGGATGTGATCGCTCTTCATCAGGCAGGTTTTACAGAAGCGGTTGCTTCTCTTGGAACGGCACTGACGGAAAATCAATGCAGACTGCTTGCAAGATATACAAAAAAAGTACTGTTAACTTATGACAGTGATGCAGCAGGGACAAATGCGGCTTTAAGGGCAATTCCAATGCTCAAAGAAGCGGGACTGAGTGTCAGTGTCATTAATATGAAGCCATACAAAGACCCGGATGAATTTATCAAGGCATTGGGGGCAGAGGCTTTTGAAGAACGAATCGATCAGGCGGTGAACAGCTTCCTGTTTGAGATAGAAGTTATAGAAAGACGCTATGATTTTAAAGATCCGGAGTCAAAGACGGCATTTTTTAAAGAAACAGCCAAAAAACTTTTGACATTTACGGAAGAAATCGAGCGCAATACTTATGTGGAGGCGGTGGCAGACCGTTATCATCTGCCGTATGAGAAACTTAAAAAAATGGTTGATACCATGGGAGAATCTGCTGCGATGATGCCGAAAAGGGAAGTTCCGCGTTCGGGGATCAGGAAACAGCAGAAGGAAGATGGTGTCACAAAAGCACAAAAGCTTTTGATCACATGGATGATCTCGGATGACAGAATGTACGAAGAGATTGAAAAACATGTGGAAGTGCGTGATTTTACGAATGATTTGTATCGTACCGTAGTGGAAATGCTTCATGAGCAGAAAGCACAGGGCAGGATCAAACCTGCGGAGATTATCAGCCACTTCGCGGAAAGTGAAAATCAGGGAGAAATCGCATCATTGTTTCATGCAGAATTGAAACAGATAGAAAAAAAAGAAGAATTGGAAAAGGCATTGACAGAAACGATCATGAAAGTGAAAGAAAACAGCTTTAATATCCAGATCGAAGAAATGGATAAAAATGATATCGCTGCATGGCAGAAAATTCTTCAGGAAAAGAGCAGATTACAGAAACTGCATATTTCTCTTTGAGAGAGGATATGCTAGAAAATAGGTGTAGAGGTGGACGAATGGACGAAAAAGAAAGCATGCTGAAAGTGGCTGAAAAGATCAAGGAACTTCAGGTAATGGCAAAGAAAAAGAAAAATGTGCTGGAGTATCAGGAGGTCTTAGACTGCCTGCGTGAAACAGAATTAAAAAAAGAAGACATAGAAAAAATCTGTGATTTTCTGGAACAGAATGGAGTTGATATTCTGCGTGTAACAGAAGAAACAGATGATGATGAGCTGCTTTTAACAGAAGAAGACGAAGTAGATGTAGAAAATATCGATCTTTCCGTACCGGAAGGGATCAGTATTGAAGACCCGGTTCGTA
>CAZWLV010000067.1:0-7407 GCA_964634715.1 uncultured Lachnoclostridium sp.
AAATACAAGTTTCCTTGTATTTTACAATTCATAAATGCGGCTTTTGGAATTTCCGTTACACCTTCTGGAATTGTTAAATAATAGTTTGAAAATGTCCCACAATTTGCAAACGCATATTCACCGATAACAATCAAGCTTTTTGGGAGTATTAATTTCCCCAAAAAATCGCATCCAGAAAATGCATAATTTCCTATTTTCTCAATGCTATCAGGAAGTTTTAATTTCCCTGAAGATTTAAAATTTTCAAATGCATAATCTCCAATTTCTGTCACAGAATATCCATTGATTTCACTTGGAATTGTTAATGTTCCTCGTTCATCTCCTGAATATCCCGTAATAATCATTCCTGTTCCTTCTTGATTTAATCGATATGTAAATTTCTCATCTTTTGTTGGTTCATCGTCTTTTTCATCATTTATTTTGAACCCTTCTTTACGAGCCCATTCGTATGCATAAGAACCCTCCGTACAATATATATGTACGGACAAACGAACAATATCATCATCTTCATCATATCTTCGAAATGCGTCATCACCTATAAATTCAAGACTTTCTGGAAAAGTAACACTTTTTAATCCTGTACATTTCCAGAATGCATCAGCTTCAATGCTTTTCACACTTTCTGGAATTACTAAGTGTCCTTCAAATCCTTCACAACAATAAAATACACATTGTCTTATCTTTTGTATCCCATCTGGTATCATCAAGTCTCCTCTTAATCCTCTGCAATAACCAAATGCATATGAACCTATTTCTTGTAAACTTTTCGGTAACACTAATTCACCATCAAACCCTCTGCAATAGTAAAATGCAGAATTACCTATCTCCTGTACACCATCTGGTATCACCAAGTCTCCGCTTAATCCGCTACAACCATCAAATGCGCTATTTCCGATTTCTTTTAGGCTTTGTGGCAACACTAATTCACCATCAAACCCTCTGCAATCATAAAATGCTTCGCTACCAATTTCTACAACTGGATATCCATTAATCTCATCTGGTATCACTAAGTCCCCTTCTTCTTCTCCTTCATATCCAGTGATAACAATTCCGTTCTTTTCTGCATTTAATTCATACGTAAATTCGCTTTCCCCAGACGCAACTGTTTTCTCTTTTGTAGAGTTACTTTCCTTTGTACTTGCTTCACTCGCATTTTGTGTAGTTTGTTCTTCTACAACATCTTGAACTGTTGCTTCCTCTACAATCTCTTTCTCTGCAACTTCTTCTGTTATATCTTCACTTTCATTTTCTTCCACAACTACCGCTGCTTCTTTCTCGTTGTCCACTTCCTGTGCATTAACATTTACTGGAATTGAAGTAATTGTAAACGCCAACACCATTATAAACGCCAACACCTGTTTCCTCTTCATACCTCTCTTCTCCATCCTTTCACGCTTTACTTTGCTTAATCCATCTGCCCACATCCTGGACACTTCGCAATTTCCTCCAACAATGCTACCGTCTCCTCCATGCTCAGCACTTTATTTCTTTCCACCAGATTTAGCATCCAATTCTGGAACTCATTGCACAAAGACGGCTCTTCTAGATGCACCGAGAAATTCCCATTCCTTTCTGCTAACTTTCTTGTGGCAAAAAATCCCACTTTCTTCTTCGACGATGTAATCATACACAGATATTCTGGAAACATATTCTGTTCCATAATTCTTGCTGTTATATGTCCTTCGTTCATTTTCTCTGCAGTCTTCCTAAGTAGCCATTTTCGCGTCTCCGGTTCAAACGGCTTTACGAACGCTGTTGGGAAATCATCCAACGTTCCCGTTTCCACAAATCGTTCAATTCCACTTTGTGTAAATATTGTGAAGAATTCTTTTTGTTTTCGCAGCGGTGCAAATCTCTTCTTTGCCGCTTCAAGAAGAAGCTCTCGATATGGCAATTCTTGATGAATATGCTCATCAATAAAATCATCTTCATAAAAGCATCCAAAGCAAGGTTGATCCATGATCACGTAGAACCCATCCGTTCCTGTACACTCTGCATAAGCGTTGAGCACTTTTATTGGATCCGTTGTGTAAGATACCAAGCTCTTACATTGGGAAAGAATCTCTTGAAAATGTCTCCGGAAATACACCACTTGTTCCTCTTCCCTTAAGAGCAGTGCTTCACTTCCATTCTCAGACAAGCACACCACACAACTATGTGTCAGCAAAAAATATGGGAATGGATCCATACAGTGATGCTGAACCTCATTCCCCCAATAATAATATGGATGATATCGTTGTCCTGACAACAGACAGAATGGAAGTACCTGACAGAAATACTCTAAATTGTGAAGATGTGACTCTTCCGAATTACTAAAAAGATCAAACGCCATAATCTGTGTAATATCGGCCTTTATATTTTCTTCCATGTATCTTCGAAACAATTCTTCATTGATAAATCCATATTGTGGAGGAATCGTCATCTCTATTTTTGCATCTTGCCGTGCCAACTCTTCTGATATCACAACACGAAGCAACGACTGTACTTTTATGTTTCCTTTAAAAATAGATTGCTTTTTTGCATACTGTCCCACATTAAGCAATAGCTCTCTTTTTTCAAATGCTGACATATTAAAGTCAAGATTTGTCAGATTGGAAAACATATTATCAATGATTTTCCTCGATTTTTGGATATCCTTTCGTTCAAATTGTTTTTCATAATAATAGCGTAATTCTTTTTCCTCTGCAGCAGATAACTTCAGTTGGGATATGATTGCATTTAACCCTGTATATGCCAGAGTGCGTTGTCCTGACAGCACTCTGGAAAGGGTTGTTCTTTCTAATCCCGTTTTTCTTGATAATGCAGAAATAGTAATATTATTCTTTGAAATTAAATCTCTCAAATAATCACTAAATGCGTACATAACCTTCTCCTAATATTAATCTTTTTCTTATCTGAGTGTATCATGTCCCACCCTCTAAAAGTGTGCATGACTTTCCTCGCATTTTTTGCACACCCTGTGCACAGCTTATTCCTTCACAACTTCATTTAAAATCTCTCTTCGAAACCTGCTCAATGATTCCGACTTTATTCCCAGGAAAGTTGCAATCTGCTGATTGCTTGCAACCTCATCGATTTCCTTCCATCTTTCCCGAAACCAGCAATAGCGTTCCTTTCCTTTCATATACAGGCGAGCACGGTTGATTTCATCGTGAAATCCAATCGCTCCCCACAGGAACAACACACATAATTTCAATAATCTCGGATACTGATTTACCAAGTGAAAGAATTCTTCCAGCGGAATTTCCAGCATGTCTGTATCCATCAATGCTCGTGTGCCGAATAAGGATGGTTCCGTAATCCCCTTCAATATATCATGAGAATTTACAGATGTTCCTCGCTTTGTCACAAAGCAGTCTGTAATCTCAGCTTGTGTTTCATCCACAAAATAAATCTGAACTGCACCTGTCAGCTGAATATACAATTTCGTCTGAACTTCTCCAATTTTATAAATATTCTCTTTCTTTTTATAATGTCTAATCTCCGAAATTTTGCAGAATTTCTCGATAATCTCCTCTTGATCTGTCACAAGAAATTCTTCAATTATTTCTCTAACTTCCATGCCCTCTTCCTCTTAGCTTCACTCGTTATGTACTAAAATCATTTTATTTTGATTACTTTCTCTACGACTCATTTTTCTACATTGCATTCTCAATCGGCTTAATGAACCTGACTGAATTCTTAGAAATGATGCAATCTGTTGATTCGATGCAAGTTCCTCTATTTCTGGCCATTCCTCACAAAACCACAGATATCTTTCTAATGCATCCATATTCATTCTCATATTATTCGCTACGCATTTGTAATTGTAGGTATTCGTCAAATAATCAATATATTTTCCATATACTTCTGGATAACTGTTTGCAAGTTCCAGTGCATCTTGAATTGGAAATGTCAACACTTCCACTTCTGTCAATGCCTTTGCTCCAAACATCGTTTTGTTACGAAAATCTTCTGCATTCAAAAGGTACATCCTTTCCATTATAAAAATGCTAGTGATTTCTTCCCCGTGCTTATCTGTAAAATAGGTATAAGCAATTCCGTCTTTCAAGAAATAGAAATCCTCCAGCTTTACATTTTCTTCGTAAATCACATCTCCCTTCTGATAGATGTGATTTTTCACTCGCAATTTAAGTTCCTTTTGTAATTCTATACTACGTTGTTCCATTCTCATTCCCCACCCATGATAGCATCTTACTTTTTTTATTTCATTGACATTTGTGAATTCTGGCATTTTATTATTTTCCGCAATTCACTTTTTATACCACACCATTATACTCCTTTCAAAAGCATATATTCAACTAAACGATATTTTAAAAAGCATAATTTCTACATCTTCATTGTTTATAATGTCATGGAATGGGGTGTTAACTATGTACGAAAGACAATTTGCTGAACGTTTAACTGAATTACGTATGAAGAAGGGTGTTTCCGCACGCGACATGAGTTTATCTCTTGGACAGAACAGCGGTTACATCAACCATATAGAAAATGGGCAGACCTTACCTTCGATGTCTGTCTTCTTCAATATTTGCGATTACTTCTCAATCGCTCCGAGTGATTTCTTTCACTTTGAGAAAAATGATCCTGAATTGATACAAAAGCTGAATGATGATTTGATGAAATTGAACACAGAACAACTGCGCAATTTATATACTTTTGTGCACAGTTTTGTAGATTAATCTGCCTTTCTTCATCGGCAGTAATTTTCGATATATGATAAAAAAGGAATGAATCTTTCTCAATTCAGATTCATTCCTTTCCCATTTTACTTATTTCACATTCTTTGTATCTGCCAATGCAAACACCGCCAGTACTCCTGGACCTGTATGTCCACCAATAACTGTTCCGATATTATTGATCAGAATATTATCAACTCCCATCTTTTCTCGAACAATCGATGCCAGGACTTCTGCTTCTTCCAGACAATCACCATGGGTAATCATCACAATCTCATTCTTATAATTTCCTGTGTGTTCCACCGCCATATCAACAATCTTATTGATTGCCTTTTTTCGTCCTCGCTCTTTTCCAATCACTTCCAATTTTCCTTCTTCGTTCAGAACAATGATTGGCTTGATCTTGATCATGGAGCCTACAACTACTGATGTCTTAGAGATTCGTCCACCTCTCTGTAGATGATTCAAATCATCTACTGTTACATAATGTCCAATGTGTTCCTTCAGTTCATCTGCATATGTATATGCTTCCTCAATAGAAGCACCTTCTTCTTTTTTCTTTAATACATAATATAAAAGTATGCCTTCTCCAAGGCACGCACACTTCGTGTCTAACACAAGAATCTTACGTTCTGGATATTCTTCCATCAATTCTTCTGCTGCAATGCGTACACTGTTGTAAGTTCCACTTAATGCAGAAGTAAACGCAAGATGAAGGACATCCTTTCCTTCTTTTAAGATTGGTTCTAATTTCTCACGTGCCTCTTCTGGATTCACCTGCGAAGTTACTGCCATCTTTCCTTCTCTTAACTTTTGGAAAAATTCTTTTGAGCTTAATCCTTCCATGTCCACATAATGCTCATCATCTATCGTATATTTTAAAGGAAGTACAGATACTCCTCTTTCTTCAAGCCATGCTTTTGGAAGGTCAATTGTACTGTTTACTGTAATTACATATTCATTCATCATATTTCCTCCTTTTCAACATGTAGTTTATAATACCACATCTCATAGTTTCATGCAACTACTTCGCCTTTTTCTTAACAAACTTGTAATTTTGTCTTACATTCAGATAATTCTTACCAGATATCGTTTTATTCAAACCGATGCTGCATACCACGATCATACACCCAATCCCAAACCCTATCCAGTTAAAGACTGCTGTCAAGATCAATAATTGCAAACGCATAAATTTCAGCGCATAGCCAAGTTCAAAGTTTGGTTGCGTATAATTCGCTACTGCAACGAATGCCATATAAAGCATAACTTCCGAATTGAACCAACCAGAATTCACCGAGAACTCTCCCATCACCAGTCCTGCGATCACACTTAACGGAGTACTTAGCATGTTGGGGGTATTTAACGCAGCCAGTCTTAAGCCATCAATCGAAATCTCTAAAATCAACAATTGATAGATTAACGGAACATTCACAATGTCTTTCACCGCAACAAATTGAAGTCCTTTCGGAATCCACTCCACATTTTGCATAAGCAATAGAAATACGGGAGTCAGAAAAACAGTCAAGCATGTGATTAATGTGCGTGCTACTTTCAAATATATATTCGTGAGGATTGGGAAATAGTAATCATTTGCTTCCTCAATCATATCAAATGCAGACGTTGGAAGAATCATAGCAGAGGGAGAATTGTCCACCAGCAACACAATTTTACCTTCTAAGAGGCAGGCTGCCGCTGTATCTGGACGTTCTGTATATTTGAACTTCGGAAATGGATTAAACCATTTTCTTTTATAAAGATTTTCTGCAAGACTTTGTTGATTCATACGAAGTGCATCTGTATGAATTTCTGCAAGACGCTCAGATATGTCTTTTAATAATGCTACATTCACCCGATCCTTCATGTAGCAAAGCGCCACATCCGTTTTCGTTGCCTCTCCAATCTCTTTTATCTCCATTACCAAATGCGAATCCCTAATTCTTCGTCGTATCAATGCAGTATTAAACACAATTGTTTCCACAAATCCATCCCTGGATCCCCGCAAAGATTTATCCTTTTCTGGTTCCTCCACACCCCGTGCTGGATACGAACGGCAATCCATCACAAACGCTTCATCATATCCATCTATGAACAAACAGGTTAATCCTGACAGAACCTGAACAATCACGGTATCTAGTTCCTGCAAAAGTTCAACCTCTGCATAAGGAATGAATTCCCTGGAAAACTGAAGAGCATCACATTTCATGTCTTCCTGCTTTATCTTCAAGATTGAATCCATAATTTTGAGTAATGCCTCAGAATCAGCAAAACCATTGATAAAGTAAAGAACCGCACAATGTTCCCCGATATATAAATTCCTTTGAATGATATCAAAACTTTCATTTACCGGCAGAACATCATTCATATACTGTAGATTTTCTTCTAATTTTTCAGAAACTCGTTTTACAGATTCCATATACATCCCCCACATAATTATATTTATTGATATAGTGTGCCCTGGAATCATATGAATATGTAACCGGAAAACTTCCACCCATAATAAAAAGTGCCACAAAGCAACTTTTCATTACTTCCCGGCACTCTCTCGTTCTTCTCATTATTTTGTTGTACTTCCGAATCCTCCGTTGCGCACTTCCGTCACATCATCGTCTACAGTAATTCCGTATTCTACGAATATCCCCTGTGCAAATCCTGTGCCAGCCGCAATTTCGATTGTTTTTCCTTCATTTGTATCGTTTGTGATTTTGAAGAAGATATGTCCTTCGTTATC
>CAZWLV010000068.1:0-7405 GCA_964634715.1 uncultured Lachnoclostridium sp.
GAAACTTAAAAAATCCTTTATTTTAAAGGAAAAAAGACTTGATTTATTAGGGAGGTATGAAAATGGATGATTTAACAAAATTGAAAACGGCATTTAGTCTTATTGTTATAGGATTATATGAAAAAGAACGGCAGAAAAAAGAGGGGGAATATTATTATAGCAAGAAGCTGATTCATGGTATTAATATTTTTCAATGTTTGAATTATAAATACAATTCTAAAGGATTTGATTTTAACAAGATGCACGAACAAAGTTTTATTACAAATTATGCTATGCAACCAGTATCTCAATGGTTTGATGGGTGGGAAAATACAGATAGATTAGATTTGTTGAATCAAGGATTTTATTATATGGATGCATTGGTCGGAGATAGTGGATTTAATACTTTTCATGTTAATGACAATTGCGAAGATTATATTGAATATGTAGAAAAGGATGTTGTGGCAGGAATTGAACAAAGGGCGGTTTACGACTGTTTGAGGTCATTAAATCAAGATGAATATGTGAATTTGAGAAAATATTTTATAGATTATCCAATAATTAATCTTGAAGAATTGCGTAAGTTGAAACTTATATATTCTGAGAATGATATTGCATTACATGCAATAGAAAATGCTTATGAAGAAATAATGGAAGATTGTTTTATTTGCCCGAAGTGCGGTTGGACCTTGCAAAAAGAAAAGATAGGCATGCGATGCCAAAATCGCTCTTGTAGTGAAGAAAAATATATTCAAGGAGAACTACAGGATGTCCCTGGTGAGTCGGGGATGCTGCGATTGAAGAGAGGCGTAATGAAATATATTTCGGTTCCAGGGAAATTGGAGTTAGAGATATATAACTATTGTAACAAACACAAAGTTCAAAGTGTATTATGGCCAGAAATGGATAAGTATGATATTGGCATTACATTTCCTAATGGTGATGTGTGGGCAATTGATGCAAAGGCGATAAGAGAACCTCAATTTTTAAAGGAAAATATAATAAGAGATGGTGGATTCCCTGATGGAGATTACAAAAGAGGTTTTTATGTAATTCCAGATGCATATGCAGATGACAGAACAGATTATTTAGATATAATAAATCGCCAGTTAGAAAGCATGGGAAATAGGAATATACGTTGTATAAGATTGCGTGATTTGAAAAAGGAAATCAGAGAAAGGGGTAAGCAAAATGAAAGAAATTAAGAAGAAGTTTAAGACCTATTATGATGAAAAAAATTTTTCTTTGAAATTAGATCATTTTATCTTCTTTGAAATGGCTCTTATGATGGTAGTTCATTTTAAAAAAGATGCTGCCCCCAATAAGGGGTACATATTATTTACAAAATATCAGAATATTGGGAAATGGGAACATAATCAAGATTCTTATATTATTCAGAATGCGAGCGTTTGTTTGAAAAAGTTTCGTTCAGAAAAAATATGGAAAGACACACTTAAGGAATATAAAAAAGATGAATATGCAGGAATTCGTCTGTTTAATATTTTTGATGATAAGATTACTGAAAAAGAAACGAGTAATTTGGCATATGCAAATCGCAAAGATGATTATATGCGATATATTAATTCATACAGTAGTACTAGAAGTGGAAAGTATGCAACTCAAGGGATTTATAAATATTATAACAAAAACAATGAAGAAAAGCGTATTTATGTAAATCTTAACGAGGACCTGGATGAGAAAATCTGTAGTTTGTCAATAGAAGTAAAACAGCGTGAGAAGATAGAAATTGATGTTGGAAGTTTAATTGATGCGGCTACAGAGATGAAAATGATACTACCAGAAGATCACTGTGTAAATATACTTAAAAATAACTTTATCAAAGAAGTGAACGGTGGAAAAGTTAATTTGGCAACAAAACTGGAAATTGATAAAGTTATTAACATAGTGGGAATGGTTGGAGCAGGTAAGACAACATTACTAAAGACATTGACATATGTTTTAGACAGGCAAAAGAAAAAGGTTGTTATTGTAACTGATACAGTTGCAGAAGTTTTCAATTTATACAAATATTTTCGTTCATTAGGATGCAATTGCAGTCCATTAATAGGGAAGGCTGAACGCGTAAAGTATATTAATCAAATGATTAGTGACGATGCATATTATTTGGATGAAGAAATATCCCAATATTTAACAACAAATTGTTTGGTTGATGGTTTGGACTTGGCAAATGAGAATGCGGTATCATTTGGGGAAGAACCTTGTACTAAGTTGGAACATGGTAGTCAAAAATATGTTTGTCCGTATTTTGAACAGTGTGCTACCACTGCGATGCAAAGAGAAGCAACAAAGAGCAATATTGTAATCACAACTGTTGCAGGATTTGTAATGAGTAGAGTGGGAGAATTGCAAAATATTTATCTAAAAGAAGTTGTTGAAACAGCAGACGTAGTGTTTTATGACGAATGTGACAGAGTACAGAAGAATTTAGATGATTTATTTACTCCTGCAACAGAGTTTAATTCATTTATAAATGAATGTGCGGAAGATTATCATCAGTTTATGCTGGAATCGAATGCAAAACGACTGGAGAATATTGCGAGTATGTATTATGCAGAATTGCAATCGAAGTCTCCTACTGTATTGGCATGTGTTTCTAATGCTGTAAAGGCTGCTAAAAACAGTGGTAGTAGAAGTGCTTTAGCAAATACGTTTTCAGCATATACCCTATTAGATAGTATACAGGATGAGATTTCGGAGCATACAGCTAAGGAGATATACCAGTTAATGGATTTTGACAATTCAGAAATGAGTTCATTATATGATATCATGATTAGTTCGTGTGAAAGTATAAAATCAGACCGGTTCGAATTGTTACTGGCAGAATGGCTGGATAAAAATGAACCACCGCTTATCTTGGAGGACGTAAGAAAAGTATCTGAGGAAAATCCTAATAAAAGTGAAAAGGAACTCAAAGCTATTCGCAGAGAAATGGAAAAGAACAATAGGAAAAAGATTGAGTTACGAAAAAAAATACAGCTTATTATTACGCTGATTTTCTTCGATAAATTTGTTATGGATATCGGAGATGCATATGAGGATTCACATGATATTACAATGGGATACAATGACCTGGTAGGATTTATCAGAACTCGCTTTACAGCTCAACAAGACTATATACCATCTGCGTTAATGGGAAATTTGTTTGGGATTAAATCAACAAATGAGGACGATGTATTGTTGTTTAGACAATATGCCTATGGAAGAGCTTTGTTAACAAATTTACCGTATTTAAGAGTGAATAGAGATGGAGATCCTATCGGTCCACACGTGATACTTTTATCCGGTTCCAGTTATGCGAAAGGCTCATATGAATATCATGTAAATGCGGATGTTAGTTATATAATTGAAGCGGATAAATCGGTCAGAGATTTCATTGCGAAAACTCAGTTTGTGGAACTCGGATTGGAAGAACGTGTATCTGGCAGTCCACTGGAGACAAGAGAAGAAGTTCTTCGAAAAGTAGTAGATAAGTGTACACAAAACATTATTTCTGAACTTGATAAGGAAGGAAAAATCCTTTTGGTTGTCAATAGTTTCTCACAAGCAGAGGTTGTAGCAACACATTTAAGTGCAAATTTAATTAAACGCGGATGCAAAGAAGAAGTGTGTGCCTTGGTTTCTGATAGGAGTATTGACAAAGGAGAACCAGATAGATATATCCGTCGAGGCGAAGTTTATAAATTCGATAAGAAAAAAGCAAGAATTTTAGTTGCTCCGGCGTTGGCAATAGAACGAGGGCACAATATTGTTGATGAGCAAGGGCATTCGTCGTTGAGTAGTGTATTCTTTTTGATACGACCTATGGGGGTTCCTGATGATGTTAAAGAAAAAAGCATTAAGATGAATGGATATATGGCAACGAAAATGTACGAATATAAAGGTACGGATATATATGAAAAGAACTTGTATGTACGGCAAGAGGCAACAAAATTTTGGAATCGAATGAATTATTCATCGAAAAGAAGGTTGGATAATTTGAGTGATATAGAGATAAAGACAGATTTAGTTGCTACAATGTTTGTATTGATATTGCAGATCTTTGGGCGTCTATGTAGAGTTACAGATGCTTCAAAAAATCCGCCTACGGTTTATTTCGTTGATGGAGCTTTTAGAAAAAGAACGGATGCAGAACAAGGATTTGATACATTAAATGAATTGTATCTATATTTGAAGAATATGCTGGCGGATTCAGAGAGTGGTGAAATTGCCAAGACATTATATGAACCATTTTTTACAGCGTATGAAGGAGGTATTAGGCATGAGTAATTATACAAATATATACCCAATGGCGTATGTGCCAAATAGTGAAGTAATGTGTAAACTTTATTATGTGGGTTTTCCTAAAGCGTGGAAAGAGAGACTTGTAAAGGTTGAAAGGATAGCAAAACCTAAATGGAGTGGCGTGTATGCACTTCCAACATATGCCCTTAAAAATAGCTTAGGAGCTTGGTTAGATGGAATAATTGAGTTGGCTCCTCTTAGAATGGAGTCTAATGATGAAATGTGGGCGATTTCTTGTGAACAAGAAATAAATACAAAACTGTTATATGAACACATAGTAATATGGCTGCATTCATATTATTTAAGCAATCCTAAACTACCTCCTAATGCGAGGGTAGAAATTCAAGAGTTGATTAATAGTATGAGTGTTGATGAATTGGATGATTTGGTGGGCAGCAAGACGGTTAGATTGTTTGATGAGGAGGGAATTCCTACAGAGAATTATTCTTATGCAGCTTTTTCCTTAATGGTAACTAATGCATTGGTTGGAAAAAGTGTTGTGATAGATGGGCATGAAGTGATTCTGAATTACGCAGGAAAAAATCAATTAATTTCCGATATACAAGGAGATGGGAATAATGTTTACTCATATGGAATATCGTTTTCGTTACAAACAGTTCCACCAGAGAGAAAATCTTTGCTTTTGTGTGATTGTTGCATACACAGATGGATACCAGGTAAATGGAAAGATAAACCATACTTAAATAAAGATAGTATGGTAGCTCATGTATGGGTAGGGAATAAACGAATTTATAAGCTGCCAATATTTCAAAAATATAAGACTGAAGAAGAATACTTTTGGCAGGAAATAGAAGAAAAATATTATAATCTGTATAATTATAGGTCGCTTCCTTCTGCAAGAGAAGTTATGGATTCGCTTGAGAAGTATATGGAGGGAAATCAGAAAATCACTTGCTTATATAAAAATGGAATGGATGGTTTAGGGTTTACAAAGAATAATATTGGCACGGGAGTAAGTGTGCCTGAAAAGAAGGATATATTTGATGGTGTGTTAATACATCTGTCAGAAATGGTTTATAAAGTAGGTGGTGTTGCGAGGGTAACAAAATCATCAAAACGAGCAAGAAAAAAATTGAAATTAGATGAAATAAATTTTAATAAAGAACTTACAGATGAACAAAAAATCTTTGTAGCCAATAGGGTAAAAGAATGTATTGAAACCAATCGATTGAATTTGGAAGTTTATTATAGGGATGATGCAATACAATGTGCAGAAGAGATAATGGTTAAACTTTCAAGTGTTTTCCAATCCACGGAAGAAATGACATTTGATATTAAAATGTGCCAGCTCGGGAAATTGGGAGAGGCACTCGACAGCTCTGAGAATGCATCAGTTTTAAAGCGAATTAAAGAATTTGAGAAAGAATTAGAGACTGCTAATCAAATTACGGCATGCATAGTATTGTTACCGGGAAAGGATAAGTTTGATAAAGATGATCCTAAAGATGCTATTCGTTGTGGTTTTGCATTAAGGAATCGGCTTACGCAGTTTATTACACCTTGGAATAATGACGATGATGAAGGTGCAGTTGCGAATAAGATAACTAGCGCAATAGAGGATTTATGTCGTCAGTTGGGGTATGTCAGAGGTCTTGACGAGAAAGTGATTGATACTGAAGAATCTTTGGTACATACACCTATAATAGGAATGCATGTCATGACACAGATAAAGACAATATATGGAAAAGCAAGATTTTTACCATTATGTGTTGAATTAGATTACGTTTCAGGAAAGGTATATGTTGAATGTGATGCATTTGACCAGACACGAGTACCATATCGTGAAGCTGCATTTGAACTGGCAAAGTTAAGTCTTGATAAAGATTTTGAAAAGAAATGTGATGCTGCATCAAGAGGAATGTTTAAGCAGAAGATGGTAATGTGGAAGAATGTGTATAAAAACAAAAATCTTTTGGTTTTAATTGAAGCAAATGGTAATACCAGAGCAATATGTAATGGTATTACGGATGGACAGATACAAAAATACTCATATCTGGAACGGTATTGTCCGGAAGAAATAGAGGTTGGTACTAAAGAAAGTAGTTATAAATTAAATCTTAATGATACTGGCGTAAGATTTATACGTATTAGGCGAAATGGAGAGGTCCCCGACTATTACACTGATTTGTCAGAAAAGGAAGGATATTCCGCATCGAGTGGAGTATTTAAGTATGGGCAGGATTATTGGTCAGTAGCTGGTAGACCAAATGATAAAGCGTATAAGCGTAGTTATAAAAATACGAAATACAATATGCCCGGTCAAAATTTTTCTGAGCGTAATATGATTGAAATATACCCTATACAGCTGCAGAAAGGTGATGATTCGGATGAATGGGTGAATTATACCGATTCGCTGCGTTTGGGAGCAATTCAATATGATGAGGCAATGATTATGCCTATTCCAATTCATTTGGCAAGTAAATTACAAGAGTATATATTGGAAATGTAAATACGTAATTAGTTTCAGTCAATATTTATATTTAAGTTTCAATACAATAGGAGATGTTGATAAACCACCAATTCCTGGTGCAAATCCCTCAAAATACACCAGCCCAGTCCATAGCCAACCTCCGAAATCTATAGTATGATACTCCTGCAAAGAGAAATTCATACTAAAAAGAATAGTGATTTGCAAAAATTGGTCTTTTCAGGATGTGTACAAGCGGAAAGTTTTGCTTTATGCTTTACACAGGCCATGAAAAGCCAGAGAAATTTGACAACTGAATAAGCAGTTACAGATGAGTAGAATTACGGTTCATATACCCGCAGGATGGAAGTCACAGTTATCATATCAGTAGGCTGATGGATTGAGAGATGAAGGTCGAGAGGCTGGGCGGAAGTCCGAAAATGTGGGAGCAGGTATGTTGCGTAAGGATAATAACCCATGAGGGGCGAGAAAAAAGTTTCGTCCCGGTTCCCGAAAGGCAGGTAGGGGAGATAGTGCTTCTCTTAGGAGAAGGGCGTCGTGAACACAATCAAGTGGCCGTCTGTAATTCCCGGAGGTGAGTACACCTCTATGTAGCATTCTTGCCTCTGGTATGGTATACCAACTGTGTGCTGTAGCAGAGGCTCTCTTTTTATAAAGGAGGACGGCACATGAGTG
>CAZWLV010000069.1:0-1501 GCA_964634715.1 uncultured Lachnoclostridium sp.
AAAACAAATTGATATTCCTTCCCCAAATGGTGTATGCTTTTAACAAAAGAAATACTTTTACAGGAGGCACAACATGAGCACATATTTAGTAATAAAACAGGGAATCATCCACAATGCCATTCAGGAAGAGCCATTCGTTGCAGATATTTTAGTGGAGAACGGAAAGATCAAAAAGATTGCTCCAATCTTAGAAGAGAGTGCCGTTAATGAGGCGGATCTCATCGATGCGACGGGGATTGATATTTATCCGGGATTTGTGGAAGCACACTGTCATCTTGGTCTGGATGGTTATGCCATCGGATTTGAAGGACAGGATTATAATGAATTAAATGATCCGCTCACTCCGCAGCTTTCCGCAGTTGACGGGATCAATCCGCAGGATGAAACATTGAAAATGGCACGGGAAGGCGGCGTGACCTGTGTTTCTACAGGTCCGGGAAGCTCGAATATCATTGGCGGTACGTTCTGTGTGATCAAGACTTACGGTAAACGTGTAGATGATATGGTCGTGAAAGAAAAGGCAGCGATGAAAATTGCGTTTGGTGAGAATCCAAAGCGTTGTTATAAGGAAAAGGGAGTTTATTCCCGTATGACTGTGGCGGCAAAACTGCGTGAAATGCTCACAAAAGCGAAAGTTTATGCAAAGAAATGTGAATATGCAGGCTGTCCGGAGGGAATCGCTCATGTGGATCTGGCAGAACTGGATGCAGAAACGCTGAAACAACTGCCTGCATATGATGAAAAGCTGGAAGCACTGATTCCGGTGATCCGCAGGGAAATTCCATTGAAAGCCCATGCACATCGTGCAGATGATATTTATACGGCGATCCGTATTGCAAAAGAGTTTGATCTGGATCTGCGTATCGATCATACGACAGACGGAGCATTGATCGCAGATGACCTTGCAAAGGAAGGCTTTTTGGTAGCGGTCGGTCCGTCTTTAGGACATGCCACCAAATATGAACTTAAAAATAAAGGCTTTGAAACACCGGGAATTTTAGCAGATGCCGGTTGTCAGGTGTCGATCATTACAGATTCTCCGGTGATCGAACAGCGTTATCTGCCGCTTTGTGCAGGAATGGCGATCCGCAACGGAATGAAAGAATTTGATGCGTTAAAAGCGATTACGATCAATGCGGCAAAACATGCCGGAGTTGCAGAACGTGTCGGCAGTATTGAAGAAGGCAAAGATGCAGACTTTGTATTGATGAAAGGAACGCCGTTTGAAGTGGATTCGAAGGTTTTGTATACCGTGATCGATGGAAAGATTGTTTATCAGAGATAAAAGTTTTGCATAGTTTTAGGATCATCTGTCCATACTATGATTGCAGCCACTACTAAGCCTGATCCGATAAATGATCCTCCCTCACCTACATTGAATGGATCAGGGCTTGGAAAAGCCGTATGCAGGACAGCTGGTTCTGTAATTTTTACTACGTACCCCTAAACGTAGTCCCCCAAAAAGAGAGATATTTCCGGAAAAAGGAGATGTCTCTTTTTT
>CAZWLV010000069.1:1601-7377 GCA_964634715.1 uncultured Lachnoclostridium sp.
TACCTATTTTTGTAAAGGAGGATGCAAAAATGAAGAAAAAAGCACTGTCGGTGTTCTTATCAGCACTCATGGTTGCGGGACTGTTCTCGCCAATGGGAACCATCGAATCTTTTGCAGCAACTTCATCGGAAGGATTGGTTGTTGCAGAAGAAGTGAAAGCAGATGTTGATAAGGTCAAATTTACTCATAAAGAGTGGACAGGAACAGATTACACGGATGTAGACGGTAATCAGGTTACAGGGGAAGATGTATTTGGAATTGAACGGGAAGATGCATCAGTACCAAGGATTCCATATCAGGACACAGCATCAGCTGCCGGGGCTGTATGGGATTATAATGCAAGAGAAAAATCTGCGTATTTTGATCTTTTGACAGGAGAGGATGAAAGCTGGGAACTGACGGTTGTACAAAATCAGTCAGAAGCTGAAAAATTCATGGGAGAAACAGGTTTCATGACTTCTGCATTTGAAAAAGATGCAGAAGACGGCTGGAAAGATGTGACACTTCCGATGAGCTGGACAAGAGAAGGTCAGGAGTTTGATTTTTCGATCTATACGAATACACAGATGCCGTGGCAGTCAAAATATGATTCTAATGTTACGGTACCGAATGCTCCGGTCAACTATAACCCGGTAGGTTTATACAGAAAAACATTTACCGTATCAGATGAAATGAGAGCAGATGACCGCAGAGTCTACATTAGTTTTCAGGGAGTAGAATCTGCATATTATGTATATGTAAACGGCAAAGAAGTAGGATACAGCGAAGATTCCTACAGCCCTCATCGTTTTGATATCACAGATTATCTGACGGAAGGTGAAAACCTGCTGGCAGTAAAAGTACATAAATTCTGTGATGGTACATGGTTCGAAGATCAGGATATGATCTATGACGGAGGTATTTTCCGTGATGTGTATCTGACAAGTGAACCGCTTGTAAAGATCGAAGACTATGTTGTTACGACAGATCTGGATGAAAACTATGAAAATGCAGTGCTGACAGTCAGTGCAGATGTACGCAATCTTTCAACAAAAGCACAGAGTGGCTGGACCATCGATGTACAGGCATATGATGAAGACGGCAATGACATTTTGGGCGGTGCATCGATCCCTGTCAGCGAAGTTTCTTCTGTAGAGACAAAGACCTTTGCGGCAGATATTTTGGTGGAAAATCCGAAACTTTGGTCAGCAGAAACGCCGAATCTGTATGCACTGGTTTTAACATTGAAAGACGGAAACGGTGAAGTGGTGGAAAATCTTTCGACACAGCTTGGTTTCCGTGAGATCGAATTCACACGTACAGAAGTTGATGCAAATTATAACGTAACGACAACTTCATGGGATACAGTGAAGATCAATGGAGAACGTCTGATCTTAAAAGGTGCTAACAGACATGATACAGATCCGGTTTACGGAAAAGCCGTTCCGCAGGAAACGATTTTTGAAGATGTAAAATTAATGAAGCAGTACAACTTAAATGCAGTCCGTACTTCTCATTACAGCAATGATGAATATTTTTACTGGTTATGCAACAAATACGGCATCTACATGATGGGCGAAACGAACATGGAATGTCATGCACTGATGAGCAATGAAAGCGGACGTGCATTATTCTATGAGCTTGGTATGGATCGTACGGAAACAACCTTTAAGAGATTAAGAAACAATCCTGCTATCGTAATGTGGTCGATCGGTAATGAAATGGCATATACATCAAATGCCGGAAATTCGAACGGTCTGTTCCGTGATATGATCTGGTATTTTAAAAATCA
Source organism: uncultured Lachnoclostridium sp. (assembly GCA_964634715.1). GTDB lineage: Bacteria > Bacillota > Clostridia > Lachnospirales > Lachnospiraceae > HGM12587. The sequence continues at coordinate 3,373 of CAZWLV010000069.1, forward strand.
TGATGCAACAAGACCGGTTCACAGCGAAGGGCAGACGGCAAGCATGGGTGTTGACATGGCAAGTAACATGTATCCGTCTGTAAGTACCGTTCAGGGAAGAGCCGGAGAAGGAAAGATCCCGTATGTTATGTGTGAATACGCACATGCAATGGGTAACTCCGTAGGAAACCTGAAAGAATACTGGGATGCTGTAAGAAGTGCCGACAATATGCTTGGCGGATTTGTCTGGGACTGGGTGGATCAGGCAAGAACCGTTGATCTGGAAGAACTGGGTGTAGAATATTCGATCACTGATAAAACCGGAGTGAAAGGTGAAGTGATCGGCAGTGAAACAGACTGGAACAAAGAAGCAGGCGAAGGCAGCTTAAACGGCGGTGTATCTTTTAGCGGCTACACATTACTTTCTGATTCCAAATATAATGCAGCATTGTCCGGTTCCGGAAAATCATTTACGTTTGAAGTAATTGTGAAACCGGCTTCTGAGTCACAGAACAGTGTGCTTCTCGCAAAAGGAGATACACAGGTTGCATTAAAGACAAAGAGCAGCGGCTCAGGTCTGGAATTCTTTGTTTATAACAACGGAAGCTGGAATGCTACAAGCTGCAGTTTTCCGGCAAATTGGGTTGGAAACTGGCATCAGGTTGTTGGCGTTTATGATTGCGGTAAACTGACGATCTATGTAGATGGTGTACAGCTTTCAACAAATAATGTAACAGATGCGATCTCTTCTAGTTCTTATAAGCTGGGAGTAGGATACGATCAGCAGAATGGAAGAAAAGTAGACGGAGAGATCTCTATTGCAAGAATCTATACAAAAGCACTGACATTAGAAGAGATCAAAGCACAGAACTCTAAAACACCGGCGATCAAAGCAGAGGATGAAAGCGTTCTTTTATGGCTGGATTATTCGGCAGAAGTTGGTGCGGCACAGTTAGGCGGCTGGGATTATTATGCAGAAGATTATGCACATCAGAACCTTTACGCAGAAGAAATGGAAGGTAAATTCTTCGGTTACGGCGGTGACTGGGGTGATAAGCCAAACGATAACAGTTTCTGTGAAAATGGTCTCTTAAGTGCAGACAGAACTCCGCAGCCGGAACTTTATGAAGTGAAATATCAGTATCAGAATCTCTGGTTCAGTGCAGATGTTTCCGATCTGGATGCAGGAAAAGTCAATGTATATAATGAAAGTGATACATGGAATGTCAATGAATATGATCTTTCATGGGAACTTCTGGAAAATGGCGTTGTCATTGAAAAAGGAAGCATTGAAGGAGCAGACATCAAACCTCATACAAGCGGTGTATTGTATGTTCCGTTTACAATGCCGGAAAACCCGGCGGCAGGTAATGAATATTATCTGAACATTTCCGCAGCTTTGAAAGAGAAGACGGACTGGGCAGATGCAGGACATGAACTTGCATGGGAACAGATTTCTGTGCCGGTAGAAGTAGCACAGGCAGAGCGTAAGATCAGTGATCAGGCAGTGACTGTGACGGAAACAGAAACAGCATACGAGATCAAGGGAACTTCGTTTACATTCCAGATCCGAAAATCAGACGGCATTATGGAAAATTATGTCTATGACGGAGAACTTTTGATCGAAGAAGGTCCGGCTCCGAATTTCTGGAGAGGTACCGTAGAAAACGATAAAACAGCGTTTGACGGCGGCTGGGAAAATGCAGAAAAGAATATCACTGTGGAAAGCATTACTGCAAAGACAGAAAATGATCAGCATGTGATCACAGCAGATCTGGTATTCCCGGATGCAAAAAATACAAAAGAAACGATCATTTATACGATCAATGGTGACGGACAGGTGTCTGTCGATATGACGGTAGATGCCACAAAGAGCGGTATGGGTAATTTCCTGAGAATTGGTTCTATGGCAACACTTCCGGCAGGTTTTGAAAATGTTACATGGTATGGAAATGGTCCTGTTGAAACATTTAATGACAGAAAGACCAATGCAAGACAGGGTGTATATGAAAATACAGTCAATGAATTCTTCTATCCATATGAAAAAGTAGATGATACCGGTACTTTAACAGATGTGGTATGGATGAAAGTGCAGAAAGACGGCTTGAAAAATGCACTGCTCATGGTAGCAGAAGATGTTGTGGAAGCAAGCACTCTGCATTTTACACCGGATGATCTGAATGCAGTGACACATGTTTATGAACTGGAACCTAGAGAAGAAACGATCTTAAGCATCAATTATGGATCTCTTGGTACAGGCGGTGCTACCTGCGGACCGGGACCTTTAAGCCAGTATCAGTTATCATCTTCGAAAGTTTATCACTGGGCATTTACATTAATGCCGGTAGCGGCTGATGCAGATGCAAAAGAAGTTTATGAAGCGGCAAAAGGTTATCATACCGTAGAATCTTTCTCCAGAGAAGAATATGATCAGGAAAAAGCTGCGGAACTGATCGAAAGGATCGATTCCTTTGTAGTTTATAGTTATGGACAGTTAGAAGAAGCACAGGACATCGTCGATGATCTTGGTGTTATGACAGAAGCACAGGCAGCACTGGTTGGAGAAGCTCGTGTGAAACTTGCACAGCAGAATCTGGATGCAGTCAAAGCTCTGGAAAATAAAGAAACATATATTCTGGATTCCGGCAAAAATGCCATTGAGATCCCATATCAGACAAGTGCAGAACTTAAGAAAAATGGTGAAGCTGTCGTAATGAGCGGATATATGAATGTTCCTGAAAATGAAAGCTTATACAGTGTACTGGAGGGCGATCATTCATTCTCTATCGAAGTCAATGCAACTCCGACAGGCGATGTAAGCTATAATATGTTTGCAGGAAAAGGCGATTATGCATTTGCACTTCGATGCAGAGGCACTTCTACGGTAGACTTCCATGTTTATGCAGGAGGCTCATGGCGTGCCTTAGAATATACGATGACATCTGAAGAAAGTGCATCATGGCTGAACAACAAACATCAGATCATTGGTATTTATGATGGAGAAAATCACAAACTTCAGTTATATGTAGATGGAAATCTGAAAAAAGAAGTAGCGACCAATACGACAGAAGGAGTTGCACATTCTGATTATCAGCTGATGATCGGTGCGTGTCCTGATACAGGAAGAACTTCTTCCGTAGATTTTGAAAATATCCGTATTTACAATAAAGTCTTAACGGCAGAGGAAGCGGCAGCACAGTATTCTGCAGAACCGGCGATCACAGCTGAAGACGAAACAGTAGAATTATGGGTAGATTTTTCAAATATCATCTTTAAGGATAAAGAAGGAACGGATACACCGGATGTTCCGGTAGAAGAAAAGATCATTGATGATGCGAGTGCAAATGATCTGGATACGGTTCTTCCAAAAACAGCAGAATTTGTAGACGGCGAAGCTGAAAAATCAGCATTAAAAGGTTATTTCTCTGTAAATGATCCTGAAAATATCGTGAATGCAGCGATGACAGGCGGAAAATCCTTTACCGTAACTTCCAGAGTCTATGTTCCGGCAAGTGTGTCAAAGACAGGAAGCGGAGTTTTTGAAAATCATGAAAAACACAATATGATCGCAAGTATCGGTGATGATTCTTTCGCATATCGTGTATATTATGACAGCAGCAGAAATATTACCAAAATTGATGCCTTTATCAGTAACGGTTCTTCATGGAATCAGATTTCAAGTGATAATCTGACAGAAGATTTCTTTGATCAGTGGCATGATATCGCAGTCAGCTATAATGGTACAACATTGACATTGTATGTAGATGGTGAAACAGCAGCAGTCAGTGAAGGTAATATTACAAACAATATCCATAATTCTAAAAATGCTTTTGCAGTTGGACATGAACCACAGAAAACAACAAGAAAATCTGAACTTACGTTTGAACAGGTGATCGTTTACAGCGAAGCATTAGATGGAGAAACATTACAGGCAGAACATTCTGCAAAAGATGCCAATGTAGTTCTCTGGCTTGATTTTAATGAAAAAACAGAAGAACCTGTTACCGCAGATAAAACTGCATTAAA
>CAZWLV010000070.1:0-7246 GCA_964634715.1 uncultured Lachnoclostridium sp.
TCTCTTCTAAAACCTTGCCTGCAGATTTATCGTATAACTTCCCTACGATCTCATCGTTTTCACTTGGTCCTTTTCTTACATTTACGTAATTATTTACTTTTGCAATACAGATATTTTTTGTTGCTGCGGTTGTATCAAGATATTCCTTGATCTTAATCTGTGCATTGACTGTATTTTCTTCATAAGCTTCCAGCACTGTCGTAATCCCTGCATTGCTGCCTAAACTTAAACCTGCAGCTTCAGAATTCATACCACCGATTGATAAGAATGCTGCCGCTGCTAATATATAGATCAGAATTTTATTTCTCATGTGTACCTCTAAATTCGTATATTAAAAATTTACAACGTTTGTTACAAATTTGTTACATTTACTATAACAATTCTTCTTATTCTTGTCAACCTGTGGTAAAAATTTCCAGTATACTTCTTACTCATTTAGAATTTTGCTTCGCAAAAGGAGCCTGCTCACACATGAATCATGCTTTTACACAGCAAATCAACAAGTGATTTGCTATTATGTAAACACTAACCTTTTTCATGCTGTACACAAGATACCTGTAAACAATCATTTTTATCATTAAAAAATATCTTTTTTCACGCTGATTTCAAATTTTTCCTTATATTTTAATTCTGATCTGTTCTTCGTACCAAGTTTTTCTGCATAAGTTTTATTTTGTTCTATTTTTTCTGCCATACGGCTTAAATACACTCTCATTTTTACGTCCATAGAAAATCTCCCTTTGGATCGGTTCTTGTTCTTATACTACTTTTCAAGTATAATAATCTATGAAATGCTCGCTTTGCGAACTTCTCAAGTTATCGCACTGCTCGCCAAATCTGTAGGCAGGCATGCAATTTATCTCGCTGCTTGCATAAATAAAATCAAAAGAGATCTCATGGATCATCGTTCTCAAATCCAGTGAGATAGAAGGAGGGATCATGCTCTCTCGTTCGGCATTCTCTGTCATCACATTTCTTTAAGTAAGACGGCACGAACGCTGCAGAGCTTAAAATACTGTTATGGGAAAACAATCTACAAGAGAAAATAAAAACATTTACCAGTTATGCCGTGAAGAATGCGGATTGACACGTGAAAAAGCCAGTGAATCTATGTGTGGTGTATCAATTTCAAAGATCGAAAAGATTGAATACGAACTTCAGGAACCGACACCTTACGATATCATCCAAATGGCTGACTGCTACAAAAGACCGGATCTGTGCAACTATTACTGTTCCCACAAATGCATGATCGGTGATCGATATGTACCAGAAATCGAAGTTTCTGAATTATCCCGCATTATTTTAGAGACCATTGGCAGCTTAAATGAGATCAATCCTCTTACAGGACGTTTGATCCAGATTGCACGTGATGGAAAGATCACTGACGATGAAATGAAGGATTTCGCTTTTATCAGCAAAAAATTAGATGAAGTTTCCCTCGCCATTGATTCTCTCAATCTCTGGATCGATAAAACTGCCAGCGAAAATAATCTGAACATCGAACTTTTAAGAGCCGAAAAAGAAAAACTGAAATAAACATGAAAAAGCTGCCGCATGAAAGATTCAAAAACTTATAAATGCGGCAGTTTCTTCTGATCATCATTCCCGTCTGTCAGCAATAACCATTGTCCAATCCCCTTCTCTATGCAATATTTTTCAGATCAAGTCCGGCAAATAAATCTCCCAGACAAAAATTCAGCGTTTCTGTTGATGCTGTAACTTCATATTTATGAATGATAAATTCTTTATCTAATTCTAATTTTTCAATCAATTTTGCAGTATTCACAGCATCATCTAAACCATCATGCAGTCTTCCTTCTGCTTTGATATCGCAGCAGATCAATGCTTCTTCTAATGAAACTGCTCTTGCAAATTCAAACCGCTCACCAAAGATCTGCTGATAGTCAATCCATTTTTCCGGATCCAGCAAATTTAAAACCGTCTCTTCTTTCAGATTCTTACATCGGATCTCATGCATTAATTGACAATAATCACTATTGCTCCATGCATAGATCTTATATTCCCGACCAGACAGCCAGTCTAACATTGATTTTAATGCCTCTTCCAAAACCGGTGCATTTTTCAACTGACAATTCTGAATTCCTGTAAGATTCGAAATATAATGATCGAGTACTCCATACTGTGGATGAACATATTGATTCAGTTTTCCGATCACTTTATATTCTTCATCTAAAAGCACTGCACCTACCTGAATGATTTCCTGTGCATATTTATAATTTTTATCACGGTATCTTTTCGGTACATTACACATTTCAAGATCAATTACTAGATAATTCATGTTCTTCCCCCTTCAATTACCCCTTGTTAATGTTATTTTAGCATGAAGCCTGTCTTATAAAAATGACAACTATAAGGAAATAACCCTTACTATTTCTCTATTTTAGAGATTTTCTGTTTTTCCCGTTGCTTTGATTTAAAAAAACAGAGAAATGAAACCCTTCTTTTCAGCTTCATGTCTCTGTTTTTATAATTTTTTTCGTATTACCTTTCGCAATTAAGTGAATTTCACAAAAGATCCTTTCCACACATCTTCTCTATTTCTATAGACCACACTATCCTATCATATATTGCTGCTGCAGCCTTACGATCTCTTCTTTCATCTGTTCAACAACTTCTTCCGGAGCAATGATCTTCGCTTTATCCCCAAGAGAAAATACCCAGCCTAAAAACTGCCGGCTGACATGTACATCTACATTTACGGAAAAATGTGTTTCATCCACCGGAATCATCATCACATCTTTTCCGAAACGATCTATGATCACTCCTGCCAGTTGATGATGTACCAAAAGTTTTACCGTTTGTTCCTCACCGCCAAACATCCCAAAACTTTTTTTCGCATAATCCGCCATATCCAATTTTTTGAAATACTCTTTTCCTTCTCTGTTTTCTTCTAACATGCTGATATGCAGCATTTTATCTACACGATAATGTTTGATCTGATCTGCAGCCGCATCATATCCTACCAGATAATAATTTTCATCATCCCATGATAACCCCCACGGACTGATATGATACCACGCACCATCATGACGAAGCTCCATCTCTTTTTTCACATTCCATTGAAAATACTGAAACCGGATCTTTTTATTTTCCGAAATCGCATGATGAATGGTATCTACTGCATAATAAATACTTTCATTCATCGTCTTGATCCGTCCCGATACATAAACCTGTCTTTGGAGCTTTTGTGCATCGTATTTGCTGACCAATCGTTCTAATTTTTTGATCAGTGTATTCGATTTCCGCTCTGTGATAAATTTTGATGACTGAATCGCATCTACTAATAATTTCAGTTCCGGAAGTTCAAATTCACGGCTTACGACATGATAATGGTATCTGTTTCCTACCGTTTCGCCTTCTACTTCGATTCCCAGCTTTTCCAGATCACGCAGATCCTGATAAATACTTTTCCGGTCTGCCGTAATATCATACACTGCCAGTTTTTCCAAAATCTCCGGCATCGTAATATAATGCTCTTCATCTGTATTTTCTAACATGATCTCTGCCAGTCGATAAAGTTTGAACTTCTGATTACTTCCTTTTGCCATGATTTTTTGCCTCTTCACACCATATATTCGTTATCAAATCCTACTGCCACATTCTGCTCATAAGCTCATTTCCATGCTCTTTAAGCCATTGCCTGTATTTTTTATAATCCGGCATCACTCGTTCTACCTGATCCCAAAATGCTTTCGAATGATTCATTTCGATCAGATGACAAAGTTCATGAACAACTACATAATCCAGCACATTTTCCGGTGCCAGCATCAAAAGACAGTTAAAATTCAGATTTCCTTTTCCACTGCAGCTTCCCCAACGGGTTTTCTGATTACGGATCGTAATCCTTCCGTATTGTACATTCATGATCTTTGCATAATATCTGACTCTTTCCGGTATTTTTTGCAATGCACGTTCTGCCAGTTCATTCACTTCGTCCATCGTCAGCTTCTGAACTTCGGCTGTTCTCAGACTTTGTTCTTCCACTCTTTTCAAATGTTCTATGATCCAGGATTCCTTTTCTTTTAGAAAGTTCTGGATTTCCGCATCCTTCATAAAATATGGCACACGGACAACTACCGCCGCATCTTTTTTTATTTCAATAGAAATCGTTTTTCGCTTACTTCTTATGATCTCCAGCGTTCCGTTCTGCTGCATTTTTGTTTGCCCTTTCACCTTTTACAGTCTTTTGAAAAGCCGATACTCTTCCCAGCTTTGCCTACAAAAACAAATGATTTTCTTTATGTCCGGAAAGTACCGGTTCCATCTTCTCTGCCATCATTTTCATAAGGTCTGCATTCAGTTCTCTTGCCCCTTTTGGACAGACACTGATGCATCTCATACAACTGATACATTTTTCTTTATCTGTTTCCTTTGGATTCTCCAAAGAAATTGCTCCAACCGGACATTCTTCCACACACAGTCCGCAGCCGCCGCACTGTTCATTTCCTTCCGGTTTCAATGGAACTCCATTGTAAACCTTATAAGTATCATGATTTCCTGCAAGCTCTAATTTTCCAAATTCTTTATTTTCTAACTTTTTACAGATTTCTTCTGCAAATGCTGTAAGCTGAACCTGATCTTCTTTATCCGGTCTTCCTGTTCCAAACTGCCGGAAAATAGAATGCTCTGCAACTGCTGCAACCGCTGCCGCACACTGAAATCCAAGTTTTTCCAATGTATCCTGAAGTTCCGTTAACGTATCTTCCCACGCTCTGTTTCCATAAACACAGTTTAAAACTGCCTTTGCTCCATTTCCTGAAAATTTCTGGAGCCGTTTGATCTCGATTTCCGGCACACGTCCGCCATAAGAAGGAACTGATATCAGACAGACATCGCCTTCTTTAAACTTCATCTCTTCCGGTTCTTTGCAAAGATCCACTTCCTGATATTCTTCAAATAAATGTTTTGCAAGAATATCTGCTGCTTTTTTGGTTCCTCCTGTCGGACTAAAGTAAATATGATAATTAGACATAAACAATTCCTTCCTTTATCTTTTTTATAAATACGTTTTCAATTCAAAAAGACTGTTCTCATAATCTTTCACAAAATACCGAATCTTTTTTCGCCCTTTTTTAATGATCGTATGTCCTTCTTTTTCTAACAAAACTTTCTGGGCTTCGACACCACCCGGATATTTTTCATTTAATTCTCCATCTGCTTTCAGCGTTCTCCAATAAGGCGTTTTATCCTCTGCACGTTGATGGCTCGCCCACGCAGCAATCGACACGAATATCCCTGCTGTCATCGGTTCTGTAAAATCTGCATCATTTAAATTTGCAAAATATTCTCTTATTTTGCCGACCGTCAGGACTTTGCCGTATGGAACAAGTTTCATGATCCTGTCATAATCCATTGGCGGTGCAAAATACATACGGTTTCCGCCATATTTTTCAATCGTCTTTTGATCAGTTACGATTTTTATCTTCGGCATATCTTTTCGATCAGATAACATTGCATTAAAATCTTTTTTCTCTTCATTTGCCATTTTGATCTTTCCCTCGATTTGGATTTACCTGTAAAAACTTAGGATTCCTTTAAAGTATACCATATTTTTCCTTTCCGGTTATACAAACATTTCAGCATACTGCATTTTCCTCGTTGCCTTGACTATGAGAACTTCTCAAGTTATCATGCGTTCGCTGAATTTACATGCAGACATGCGATTATTTTCGTTACTCGCATAAACAAAAATAATCCAAGACAGTCATCCATCATTTTCCTGATTACTGTCTTGGATTTTGATATTAAGATTTTTGAAGTTCTTTAAGAATGTTCTCTACCCTGTAAATCGCATCTGCTACCTGAGCTGCCGCTTGATTGATCCGATCCTGTACCAGCCAGTCAACTGCAAATCCATCAAAAAAATAATCTGCAAACGTCAAAAAGCTATTTGTCTGAATATCTAAATTGAAATTTATATTCACATCATCTAATTCCTTACTGAATTTTTTCAGATCATATCGTGCCTGTTCCATATTCTGCTTCGCTTTGTCCATCTTCGAATGTTTGATCATTGTAGGAAAAAATCCTCCGCCAAACATATCCCAGATTCCAAAATTTTTCGCACTTCTTAAATTCTCTTGTGCATTTTTTAAACTTTTTAACGCACGATTACCGGCATCGATCGCTTCTCTTTTTTCTTTTTCTATATCATATGTCATAAGAATCCCTCTGCTTCTTTTACAAAGCTGTTATTTTCCAAGTGTATTGCTGTTTCTGGCTGCTGACTTTGCATTCACTGTATTTGTTGCTTCAAACAAAGAAGATGTTGGAGCTACCGGACACATCAGAACTCTTCCTGTTCCTCTGTATACATTTACCAAACCTTCTCCGCTGACTGCGGAACCAACCAATGTTTTTGTCGTTCTTTCCACCGTAAAATCAAGATCCGATGACCAGCACACTGCCAGATTTCCATCAATCTTTAATTCATCATTTTCCAATTCAATCTCTATCAATTCTTCTTCCGGAACATTACATTCCAAAGCAACGACTCCGTTTCCCTGAAGGCTGAGATTAAATAATCCTTCTCCGCCCAGCACCGCAGAAGACAGATTCTTTCTGGCAACGACCTTATGTTTTACATTAGCATCACATGCAAGGAACATTCCATCTTCTATGGTCATGCCTGCTCTTCCCCATTTAGCTACATCCTGTAAGATCAAATATTTATAGGTAGGTTCCAAAACGAGACAGCCTTCTCCAACATATTCCGGTTTCACCGCTGTTTCTTTTGTAACAGCACCTTTTATCGCTTTTCCAAATAAATCTCCGATCCCTTTTACACCGCTTGTCGCCTGTACATTGCCAGCCATCCACTGCATGGATCCTGCCTGAATGACTGCCGAATGATCTTTACTGATATCGATCACGATCTGTCTTCTTCTGACATTCATCTTACTCATAAAATATTCATTGGCAGCATTCATTGGTGATACACTGGCATCCTGCACATATTCTAACACATGAAAATTATCAATGGTTTTTACAAATTTACGGTTTTCATTTTCCATATTTACAACTCTCATCATCTATTTCTCCTTTGAACACGATTTTCTCTCGTTGATATGACCAGTATATCTTGCAGTAAACATAAAATAAACAATTCCTTTGAAGAATTATCCTTTCCTATTTCTCTTTTTTAGGGAAATCTTTTTCCATAATTGATCATTGTTCTTTTTCCGCAATCCATTTAATCAGCAAATGGTTTCCCTATAAATTTTCA
>CAZWLV010000071.1:0-7218 GCA_964634715.1 uncultured Lachnoclostridium sp.
AAAAAAAGACAGCCTGTCGATCTGCTGTCTTTTTAGGAGAAGGTATTTTATTAAATATTTTTTGGGGGTATGTAAAAACGTTTCATGTATTGGGGGGATCGTTTTTACATGTTGTAGTATAGCAAATGTACTCCCATAAGTGTATACAAAGTTCACGAAATTTCAAATCATTTTTTGTGAACTTTGTACAACTCCTTTTGATCATCATAAACTTTTTCTTGTTGTTCCTATATACGTTCCAGATCTGCATGCAATTTTTCTCGCTGCTCACGTAAATAAGAACATTTCGTGCAATTTATTTTGCCAACCCAAAAACTGTTTCTACCGTCTCATTAGATAATGCACTGTCCCCTCCCAGAACATAACCTGAGGCAATCTCTTTTTCTGCCAGATAATTTGCTGCTGCATCTGTCTTTCCATCTGCCGTAAGGATCAATGGTACGTTCAACGCTGCTGCAAGCGGACCACCGCATAAACCATCCGGGAATTTTTTTCCATTTGCAATGACCGCCATATCAGAATTTCCACAGAATATTTCTGCTGCTGCCACAGAAGTTTCATATCTGGATTCTCCAAAGATCCTTTCCACTTTGCCAAACTGTTTTAGTTCTTTTTCATAAGCACTGCTCACTGCCCCTTCGCCGCCGATCACATAGATTGTTTTGATGTTTCTTAACACAGCTTTTTGTTCTTTTGTCAGCGTTTCATCAGGTTTTACCAGAAGGATCGGTAATCTGGCTGCCGATGCCGATAAACTGTCTGCAAATTTTTGGCCGGTTGCAACGATCAACTGATCCCCGGTAATTCCTGCTTCTTTTAAGATTGCAAGATTTGTCTCATATCTTGTAGCACCTTTCAGACGTTTCACCTGATAATCAGTTTCAAGAAGTTTTTCTACAGATTCTGAAACTGCACCGCTTCCTCCAAGAATATAAATCTTACCGCCTTTTACAACATTTTTCTTGATATAATCATGAAGTTTTGCAATCTGTTTCGGCTTTTCGTTAGTCAAAAGGATTGGTGCCTGTTTCATTGATGCAAGATAACTTCCGGAAAGAGCATCTGCAAATTTGTTTCCGGTTGCGATCACAACGGTTTCAAATTTTTCCACACCAAGCACTTCTTTTAATGCATCTGCAACTGCATAGCCTGTTTCATATCTTTCGGAACCGGAAAGCCGGATCACTTCTTCTTCCCTGTCATCTGTAATACTGATCTTTTGTGTTGCAAACGTCACTTTTTTCGCAGCATTTGTCAGATAACAGCAGATTTCCACTTCATAGGTTCCTTCCGGCAGATTTTTCAATACTGCCTGTGTTTCCCCTGCTTTTACATTTACGGAAAATGTCTGTGTTTCTGTTGATGCACTTACCGTCGCTAAACCGATCTGATAACCGCTGTCTGATGCAAGTTTTGCAAGATCCACATGGATTTCTCCCGTTTTTCCAATCAAAACCGGCTGGATCTTTGATGTTTCTTCCGTCAAAGACGATTTATAATACAGATTCGTGATAAAACTGTCTTCTGTCCAAAGACCACAGGCTTCGATCAGCTGTTTCGTCATCAAAATCTGTCCATTGATCCCCGGATGCAGCCAGTTTCCTAAAAATAAACGCTGATTGTCTGCCAGCCATTGATACGTCAAAAGTGCTTCGTTCATTTCCGTATATTGATCTACATAGATCAGACTTGGATCTTCCGCCGCAACCTTTTTCATGCGTTCTATATTAACCAGCACTTTTTCTTTTCTTCCATCTCCATCAACCGTCATCGGAGTCGGGCTTCGTAAAATGATCACCGCATTTGGATTTACTTCTTTTACACGTGCAATGATCTGTTTTAAATTTTCTTCATATTGATCTGATGACATCGGAAGATTCGGATCTATATTATTTTTATCCGGATAAGCATCATTGGTTCCCAGCATGATCGTTACCACATCCGGCACATATTTTTCCAGACGCTGCTCAATATTATTTAACGTACTGGTCGTATACGCTCCCGATACTGCTGTATTAATGACTACGTCATCGCTTCTTCCCAGATCATCTTTTAAAAATTTTTCAAATAACTGCGGAGTTCCTGCATATCCATAAGTATATACCAGACCATGTGTAATGGAATCTCCCATAAACAGCCACGTAAGAGCATCTTTTTCTTCCATTAAATCTCTTAACCGCTGCTGATTTTCATTCAGTTCCTGCTGATCTTTCACAGCTGTGTTTCCCGGTTTGATCACGCCCTTAACCGTTGTCAGCTGGAGCTTTCCGTCAGAACTTTGGATCTTTAATACATATTCTTTTTCTTTTGGAAGACCTGAGATCAAAAAGGTCTGCTCAGATGCCGTTCCTGAAACAGTCATCTCCTCTATCTGAACCTGATAATTCCATTCTCCTTCCATTGATTCCGGAATTTTAACCTTTAAAGAATATTTTCCTGCCGTTACTTCCGGAAGAATCTCTGCATACTGTTCCGGTGCTTCTACCGCAGTTTGTCCCATACGGACTCCCTGCTGACACGGATACTGATCCTGCTGTTTCATCACGGCTGCTGCAAATTGTTTTCCGATCTCCAGATGTCCCGATTCATTCAGACTTCCGTCTGCATTTAACATCGTTTCTTTAAATGTTACATTGTCTTTTGTCTGGCTAAAATGATCGATCACCACAATATTGGCATATTTTTCCGGATCTTCGCTGTATTCTTCCACAACTTCATCAACTGCACTGCAATATGCCGCGATCATTTCATTTATATCTGCATCCTGTACCGCAAATGGTTTCTGGATCACAGCATAACTTCCATGATTTTCCTTTTCTGCAAGTGCTTTGTCGATAAACTCACGTAAACTGTCCTGAAATTTCTCAATATGATCTGTTCCCAGCAGATATTCTTCTGCTCCGACCATATAAGCAACCGCTCTTGGATCAAATTTTTTCACTTTCTCATCCCAGTTTTTCACTATATCTGAAAGCATCTGCCCTTTTACAGCGGTATTGATCACATAACGCTGGCGTGTCGGATCATCTCCTGCACTTTTCTGATTTCTGGCATATTCTTCGAAATGTCCGATATAGTTTCTTGCACCTCCAAGCTGCTGAAATGTTCCCTGTACAGCTTCACCTCCGGTAAATACCCAGCTGTTATTTCCCCGATCTGTCTGATTGTCAAACATTCTGGAAATATGACTTCCCATAGACACTGTCATATGTTCCGAATAAACAACCACTTCTGCGGCATCAATCGCAAGATTTCCTTTTCCGGAAGCATTTCGTTCTCCTGTCGCTTCCGCCCTGAAAACATGCTCTTCTTCTGTCAATCCTGAAATCGTCGTAATCCATGTGGAATTAATATTACTTCCATGATAAAGATCAAAGATTCCATAAGAAATACCGTCTACAAAATATTCAACCTTTCCCATCATATAATTTTTACCGGAATAAATATCGATCTTATTTCCTGTAAATGTCACTTCATACCAAGTACTTCTCGGATCACTGGCATCCACTACGGTTGACCATGTATGGCTGTCACTTCCGGCTGTCCATTTTCCTTCGGCATAAGTAAAATAGTTCGTTTTTCCGGAAACCTGTGTATGAGGGATCTTTACCGAACCGGAAACTGCCGGCTTAACACCGGTAATCTCTTCATAGATACATTGTGCGAGATACGCATATCCTTCATCTGTAAAATGGATCCCATCTTTATGATACAGATCTTCCCTGTCAGCGGTCAGCTGATAAAGATCGATCGATTCCCAGCCATTTTCTTCCACCAGTTCTTTTTGTACTTCCTGCAAAACTGCCACGGTATCTTTGGTAATATCCGTACCGGAAGTCTGATAGCACTGCGGTGAAACTGCAAAGATCACCTCCGGAGCACTTTCCAGATTCTCATAAGTTTCCACCAGTGCTTGTGCATCTTTTTTAAACTGCTCTTCGTTCCAATATTTTGCCTTGGAATCATTCGTTCCAAGCATGATCACTACAATGTCCGCATCATACTTCCGGCTGTCTGCATATTCCGCAGAATTCCAGTAAGACTTGTCCGTTCCTTTCATCAGTGTAAAACTTGTCTTACCAAAATTTCCTACTTCATAGCCATCACCAAGCAAATTTTGCAAAACTGCCGGATAAGCCGTATTTCCTTTTAAGCCGCCGGAAGAAGTATAACCTTCCGTCAGACTGTCTCCTACACATGCAATCTTAATATTTCCGCTTTTTGCTTCTGCGGCATCTCCTGCAGCCGTCATATTCCAAAATCCACTGCATGCCAAAAGTAATGAAACGATCATTACCAGTAATCGTTTTTGTAATTTTTTGTGATAATTCATCTTTTCCCCCTTATTTTATGTTACACATTCCGTTCCCCATTTTTTATAATACTAAAATGATCCTCTCCTTTCTGATTTTCGCACCCTTAAGTTCCTGTTGAAACCAGCGTCAAAAAGCGATTTACTGATTTCTAAAACATTTTTTACATATTATAAATCGTAGCATATTTATCCTGCTTTTAACAGATATAACTTTTTTGCAAAAATGTGTATTGTAATTATTCGTTTATAGCGTAAGAAATAAATGGATTAAAATAAAAATTTATAATGAGAATTATTCGCGAAATTGATGTTTCTATAACGATTATATGAGTTGTCAGAATAAACGAGAGATGCTAAACTACAGGACATGGAATCATCTTGTTACAGGGTGGGTTTACCTCTATTTTATTTTTATCATAGAAAGAAAATCATCTATCCTTCCGAAAGGAGTCCCTATGTCACAAAGAATACGCATCAGCGACATTGCAGAAGAACTCGGTTTAAGTACTGCCACTGTTTCTAACGTCATTCACGGAAAAACAAAAAAGATTTCCGATGAGACGGTCAAACGGGTTCAGGCTGCATTAGAAGAGCATCAGTACATCCCAAGTATGGCAGGGATCCTGCTTGCTCAGAATTCATCAAAGATCATCGGTGTTTTCGTCAATGACCATGAAAAATACGAGGGACATACACTGGAAGATGCATTTATCGCTTCTTCTTTAAACCATCTTTCTATCCAGATCGAGGCTCATGGGCTTTTTATGATGGTAAAACAGGCGAAAAAAGCTGAAGACATTTTAAAATTTGCTTCCATGTGGAATATGGACGGTCTGGTGATCATCGGTTTTTGTTATGAAGATTATATGTATTTGAGAAATCATATGCACATTCCTTTTGTGATCTATGACGGATTTTGTGAAAATCCTGAACGGATCATCAATACCACTCTTGATAATTTCGATGGCGGACGGCAGATGGGACAATATTTCAAAGAGCTGGGGCATAAAAAAGCTCTCTGCATCGCTGACAATGAAACCGGTGTTGATCTTCAAAGAATTCAGGGATTCCAAGCCGGATTTCACGGCACCGTTCAGACCATGGTCATTCCTATGTATAAAGACGAACGGCGAAAATTTTATCAGGAACATCTGTCTGTCCTGCGTTCCGTCACAGCCATTTTTGCAGTTTCCGACTGCTACGCCATTGATCTGATCCAGTTTTTGCAGGAACATGGGATTTCAGTGCCGGATGACATCAGCATTTCCGGTTTTGACGATATCCCTCTCTGTCAGATGATCTGCCCGACATTGACGACGGTAAAACAGGATGCCGCATTGCGTGCCAAGACTGCTGTCGAAGGTCTGCTGAATCTAAAAAACGGAAATGATGTTGCGACTACGATGACATTGCCCGTATCACTTGTCATCCGAAACAGTACCCGTGCTGTCTGATTGTGCATATTCCATAAAAATCATTTTCATTTTTTGTTATGGGTTATGCGTTTAACCTTTGCATTTTCAAAAACTGCTTTGTAATATAAAGATACCAGCATTTGGAGGTCTTTTATGAAAACAAAGCAGTCTTTTTTTTCCATGGTTCTTGCACTGGCTGTTCCGGCAGCACTGCAGTCCATGCTGCAATCATCTTTTAGTATCATCGACCAGATCATGATCGGTCAGCTTGGCAGTGTCCCGATCTCTGCAGTCGGTTTTGCAGGTAAATTTTTTTCAATCTATAACGTGATCGTTACGGCTGTAGGAGCCGTTGCCGGTATCATGATCTCTCAATACCTCGGACAAAAAAATCAAACAGAAGTCCGCCGAAGTTTTTATCTGAATCTCAGGATCGCATTCGGACTTGGTATGTTCTTTTTCCTGCTTGGCACGCTCTTTCCTTATCAGATCATGAGCCTTTATACTAAAGACAGTGCCGTTCGAACGATTGCCGCAAACTATCTGGTGATCATTTCCTTTTCCACTCTTCCTTTGGCGGCTGCTTCCATGCTGTCCGTTTATTTTCGATGCATCGAAAGACCGGAACTTCCTATGATCTCTACCATTGCATCTGCTGCATTAAATACCGTATTAAACTATGTTCTGATCTTCGGCATTTCCCGGATTCCTGCCATGAATACGGTTGGTGCCGGAATCGCCACTTCCGTATCCCAGTGGTTTAATTTTTTCATCATGCTGATCATGTTCCTCCGTATGAAGCCTCTGACGAAAAAAACGACCGTTCCTTACCCTTCCTTCCACTGGGGACAATATTTCTCTATGCTGTTTCCGATTTTGATCTGTGAAACAGCATGGAGCCTTGGCGAAAATGTCTATACTGCTATTTATGGCCATATGAGTACGGCAGAATCTGCTGCCATGAATCTTACCAATCCAGTTCAGGGACTTGTCATCGGTGCATTGTGCGGTCTCTCTCAGGCAGCCGGTGTGATCATTGGGAAACGTCTTGGAAACGGTGAATTTGAAGATGCCTACACTGCTTCAAAAAAACTGATGGTTTATGGTGCTGTCGGTTCGGTCATTTTATCACTGATCGTAGTACTGACTGCTCCGTTTTATGTCAGGATCTATCAGGTCGATCCGTCTGTAAAAGAACTGACTTGTCAGATCCTTTATGCCTACGCTCTTGTTGCACCTTTTAAAGTACTGAATATGATCTTAGGCGGCGGCATCATCCGAAGCGGTGGAAAAACAGCTTATCTCATGATCATCGATTTTATCGGAACATGGGGATTTGGTGTACCGTTCGGACTTTTGACCGCATTCGTTTTTAAGTTTCCGATCGCTTACGTCTATTTTTCCCTGTCACTGGAAGAATGTATCCGTTTTGCGATCTCACTAGGTGTATTTCGACGCAGAAACTGGATGTGTCAGCTCAGCGGAAAA
>CAZWLV010000072.1:0-7143 GCA_964634715.1 uncultured Lachnoclostridium sp.
AATTCAACCTGCACATCATAAGAAGCATCTATCGCTTTAATGATCGGTTCATATACTTCCCGCACCATTTTTAAAGCAATCGTATCTGCTGTCTGACCATTTTCAGCCGTGTCAAACTTCTTTTCCATTTCCTCTTTCAATCGCTTCTCCAAATCGTTATAATCCTGCACGGTCATTTCAAGATCCCCTCTGGCAAACCACCCTTTTTTCAGATCACCGATCGTTATCTGGTTCGGATCGATGGTGATGGCTTCCAAATAGGCATGATCGATTTTGATCGTAATGATTTTATTTTTCTTATCTTCTATCACAGAATCTTTTGTCATATGATCCAGATCGACAACAAAATATCCTTTCCCTGTATAACTGACTTTTTGTGTCTTTTCAAATATCTTGATATCGAATTTTTTCATAAATTTTTCCGTCAGCTGAAAAGATACCGTTGCTTCCTGCGTACTCACGATCAATTTTCTGGTTTCTTCCTGTTTACCGATAATGATTTCTGAAAAATCAACCTCTACACCACTGTCTTCAAGAACAATATGATCAAGATCTATCTGATCGATCCCATCACTGTAAGTTCTTTTGGAATCTTCTTTTTTATAAAAACCAGCCCAAAGTAATGTCGCAATTATCGCAGCACTTAAAATCGCACAAAGAATATTTAAAAATTTATCTTTCATTTTCTTCTTCCTCTGCAAATCCTGTTTCCTTTTTCTCACTTTTCTCTGTTTTAACCGGCATTTTTATCACACGATCAGGAATTGTAAGATGCAGTGAAAACAGCTCGTTTAACAGCCAGCGAAACAGCAGTAATATCAACATTGGTACCACAAATGTAGTAACGATCATGATTGCCACAGAATTCATACATTTTTTTACCACATTTTTAAAATATGTAAGCAGATCTGAAACCGATTCGATCGCTGTCGTAAACGCATTCGATATTTTTTCAAAAAATGTCGTATCTTTATCACTCGAATTCATAACATCATTGATCTTTGATGCACCTGCATCTGTTTCATTGATCGTTTCTTCGACATAATCCAAATAATCTGCACAAACACTTTCTGTCACATGGGTACTGATCGGAATGACCATGATGATAGAAAGACCTAAAATCAACAGTTTTACCGCAAACTTTTGGAACACTTCTTTTTTAAAGAGCAGTGATAATATATAGAAACCACATGCAATCGGAATGATCCACTGCAATGAAACTTTTATGCCTTCCAGTACTACCAGTTTTTCTACAAAGATCACCGCAAACAGAAAAATAAAATACGTGTTCAGATCTGAAATCGTTCCTGCCAGCGGACTTGCAAAATCATCCGGTAATGCTGAGATTGCCAGCGATGTTGCTATGGTCGTTCCTGAAAATTTCATCACCGTATTCTGACTTTCTTCCAAATATTCGACACTTTCCTGTACAAATTTTGTTTCCGGAACTTTACACGAAAGAACCGTAGCAGAAAAAATTATAAGAAATAATGCAAATAAAATTTTAGCTGATTTTTCTTTTGAAAATTGCCCCTTGCTTAATTTTCCTTTAAAAAACTTCATATTACATTTTCTCCTTTTCCAAACGGTATTCTTTTTCCTGCTTCTACCTTCGCATTGCCTGTTTTACAATATTTTTTGTTGTTCGCACAAAATACTTATTCAAAAAGAGCCTGATATGTTTCTTCTACCAGAAGATCTAAAAGTCCTTCTTCTATTTCCGGAAATTGTGCCATGATCGCACCACGGATTTCCTGTTCTCTCTGGAAATATAACTCGTTTGATGCAAGCTCAGACGTATCCGCAGTACAAAAATGTTCACGGTTTTCTGCAATCCACTGACGTATCTTAGAAACCTGTTCGTTTTCAGTATTCATATTTTTTGAAATTTTAGAAGCATAGATCAAAGAACCGATTCCAAATACAATACATGCAGCAAACATCAATAACAGAATGATTTTCTGAAATCCTCCAAATGGAATCGGCAGAATTCCTGCCATAGAAAGGAGCATTACAGCCGTTCCCACAATTCCCATTCCAAGAAAAAGGATTCCTGTAGAATGATGATCTTCATAACGCTGCTCCGGTTTGATATATTGTTTTGCCATAAGTTTCTCCTTCGTGTATAATATAATAAATTTTAACCGATACCCGAATCCTGTATTAAAACTTTATACAGACATCGAGCATCTTTATTTTATAATAAGTATATCAAAACCCGAAAGGACTTACAATGAAAATTACACTGATTACTGTTGGAAAAATCAAGGAAAAATATTTTACAGATGCGATCGCAGAATATGCAAAAAGACTTTCCAGATACTGCAAACTGGAAATCATCGAAGTTGCAGACGAAAAAACTCCTGATGGAGCATCTGCTGCTTTGGAAAATCAGATCAAAGAAAAAGAAGGGGAACGTATTTTAGCAAAAATTCCTGACGGAGCCTATGTGACGGCACTGGCGATCGAAGGGAAACAATTAGACTCCGAAGAACTTGCTTCTCAAATGGAACGATGGAACGTCAACGGCATCAGTCATCTGGTATTTGTCATCGGCGGCTCTCTTGGGCTTGATCCAAAAGTATTAAAAAGAGCTGATTTTAAACTCAGTTTTTCAAAAATGACATTCCCGCACCAGCTGATGCGAGTGATCCTTCTGGAACAGATTTACAGAAGTTTCCGGATCAGAAATCATGAACCATATCATAAATGATCGCTTTGCTTAAACTATTGATCTAATGTACTATCATCAATCCTGATTTCTTGAAAAGTCATAAAAAACGGGTACAACTTCAAAACAAAATTGTACCCGTTTTTAAATATTCACATTATTATTTATGCATATTTTCTCATAGCAGCTTCTACTACATGTCCTACGAGAACAGAAGTTGTAACACTTCCTACTCCGCCCGGAACCGGTGTGATCGCATCAACGATCGGTTCTACTGCTGCATAATCAACGTCTCCGCAAAGTTTTCCTTCTTCGTTTACATTGATTCCTACATCGATGATCGTCTGTCCTTCTGATACATATTCTGCACCTACAACACCTGCACGGCCTGCAGCTACGATCACGATATCAGCTTCTCTTGTAACAGCCGGCATATCAACTGTTTTTGTGTGACATACAGTTACTGTTGCATTTTTCTTGATCAGCATCATAGCAGCCGGTTTTCCTACTACTAAAGAACGTCCGATCACAACTGCTTTTTTACCTGTACAGTCAATTCCATAATGATCAAGGATTTCCATACATGCCTGTGGTGTACATGGTGGGAAACCTACTTTTTTGCCTGTAAATACACCGCCAAGAGATGCATCTGTCTGGCAGTCTACGTCTTTTTCAGCAGCCAGAGCGTTTTCTACAACTGTCTGGTCAATGTGTTTTGGAAGCGGACGGAACATTAATACGCCATGAATGTTATCGTCGTTATTTACTTCATCGATTACTTTTAAAAGTTCTTCCTGAGATACATCTGCCGGAAGTAAATATTTTTTGTATTCTACTCCAAGAGTTTCGCAGCGTTTTGTTGCTCCTCTTTCATAAGATAAATCGTCTGGTCTTTCTCCTACACGGATGATTCCTAAAGTAGGTTTGATTCCTTTTTCGTTTAATGTTGCAACGTCTGCTTTGATTCTTTCATTTAAAGCAGCTGTTACTTCTTTACCTAATAACTGTTTTGCCATATTGGTAATCTCCTATTTTCTTTCAATCTATCAGTCTTTCAGACTTTTGATCATTTATTTTCCATAAGATAAACGATCTTTTTCATAAATTAACCACGAAGTCTTGCATTTACTTTTTCGAAGATTTCATCTGCTTTTTTGCCGTATTCTTCGATCATTTTATCTGCTTTTTCGTTTAAAGAAGCTGCGTATTCTTTATCTGCCATAGATTTTGTGTTGATAAATACGTTTAAGGAAGCTCCTAAAAGAGCACCTTTACAGAATGCAACACCTACACCAGCATCAGAAATCGCAAGTGCAGAACCTTTTGCTGCAAATTCTTCAATAACATCGATGGCTTCACAGCATTTTTCCATGATTTCCATTGGAACAGAACATGCATCTTTTAATACGATCGCCATGACACGTGCTTTTTCTGCTTTTTCTTCTTCTGTTTCTTTTGGAAGACCATAAGCTTTTGCAAGTGGTTCAAAAACTTCTGCATCTCTTTCCACTAATCTTAAAAAGTCAGCCTGAAGTGCTGTTGCTTTTTCTTTTAATGCAATGATATCAGCTTCTACATCTGCATATTTTTTCTTGCCGACTGTTAAACTTCCTACCATGTTGCCCAGTGCCATACCAACAGCACCAACCAGTGCAGATGCACCGCCGCCGCCCGGAACCGGAGCTTTAGAAGCAAGTACTTCTACAAATTCTTCGCATGTATTCTGAGTAAATCCCATAGTAATATTCTCCTTATACGCAAAGAACACACTGCTCCTCTCCGTATTCCCGGAGAGAAGCGGTATGTCTTCTTACATTATAATTCATTTTTGTTCATGTTACGTCCACACTGCTTTAATAGCTTTCACGGTTATCACGATGAACTATAATCTCTTTTTTATCTGATCTTTGACTAAACGCTTAGAATAAACCTGTAATCTTACCTGTTTCATCTACGTCAATCTTTTCAGCTGCCGGAACTTTTGGTAAGCCTGGCATTGTCATGATTTCACCTGTTAATGCAACGATGAATCCTGCACCAGCAGATACTTTTAAGTTACGTACTGTGATTTCGAAATCTTTTGGTGCACCAAGTTTTGTCTGATCATCTGTGAAGCTGTACTGTGTTTTAGCAACGCAGATTGGAAGGTTTCCATATCCCATAGCTGTTAACTGAGCTGCCTGTTTCTGAGCATTTGCTGTCAGAACAACTCCGTTACCATGATAGATCTTTTTAACGATCGCATTCAGTTTATCTTCGATTGTTCCTTCTAATTCATAAGAGAAGTGGAAATCGCTTGGTTCTTCAACTAATCTTAATACTTCTTCAGCTAATTTGATTCCGCCTTCGCCGCCTTTTGCCCAAACTTCTGAAAGAGCAACATTTACGCCGAGTTCTTTACATTTTGCTTCTACAAGATCAAGTTCTGCTTTTGTATCTGTAGGGAATGCATTGATTGCAACTACACATGGTAAACCATATACATTCTTGATGTTATCAACGTGCTGTAATAAGTTTGGAAGACCTTTTTCAAGTGCTTCAAGGTTTTCGTTGTTAAGATCAGCTTTTGCAACACCGCCGTTGTATTTTAATGCACGTACTGTAGCTACGATAACAACTGCGTTTGGTTTTAATCCAGCCATACGACATTTGATGTCGAGGAATTTTTCAGCACCAAGGTCAGCACCGAATCCGGCTTCTGTGATTGTATAATCAGCTAATTTCAGAGCCATCTTTGTAGCTGTTACGGAGTTACATCCATGAGCGATATTTGCGAATGGTCCGCCATGAACGATTGCAGGTACATGTTCCAGTGTCTGAACAAGGTTTGGTTTTAATGCATCTTTTAAGAGAGCTGCCATAGCACCCTGTGCATTTAAGTCACCAGCTGTTACCGGTTTCTGTTCTGATGGTTTTCCGTATGTATAACCGATTACGATTCTTGATAATCTTTCTTTTAAATCTGTGATATCACTTGCTAAACAGAGAACTGCCATGATTTCAGATGCTACTGTAATATCATAACCATCTTCTCTTGGTGTACCGTCTGTTCTTCCGCCAAGACCATCTACGACGTTACGTAACTGACGGTCGTTCATATCTACACATCTTCTCCATGTGATCTTTCTTGGGTCGATGTTTAATGCATTGCCCTGGAAGATGTGGTTGTCGATCATTGCAGCAAGTAAGTTGTTTGCAGCACCGATTGCATGGAAGTCACCTGTAAAGTGAAGGTTAATATCTTCCATAGGAACTACCTGAGCGTATCCGCCGCCTGCTGCTCCACCTTTAACACCAAATACAGGTCCTAAAGAAGGTTCACGAAGTGCAACCATAACTTTTTTGCCAAGTCTCTGCATACCATCTGCAAGACCTACTGTTGTAGTTGTTTTACCTTCTCCGGCCGGAGTAGGGTTGATTGCTGTTACAAGGATCAATTTTCCGTCTTCTGCGTTTGACTCTCTTAATAAATTGTAGTCAATCTTAGCCTTGTAGTTACCGTACTGTTCCAGATATTTTGGATCAATACCAGCTGTTTCTGCAACTTTAGTAATTGGCTGCATTGTTACTTCCTGTGCGATTTCAATGTCAGATTTGTATCCCATTGTTAAAATCCCCTTTCATGCCTCTTGATTTTTATATAGTGCATCCACTATATGATATATACCCCAATTCGCTGATGGTACCACATGTATTGTTTTATCTTTTTGTGATACACACCATTTAGTATATTTTGTATTCTTATCATACACCCTCTGCCATTTATTGTAAAGAGTATTTGTTATTTTTTTATCAATTTTTTTACAGCCGGATCATCGGCACCTCTTTACAGTAAATGACTTTTCTGAATGTTCTTATCGAATCATTCCTTTCACTGTAGAAATTGAGATATCTCCTGCCACTACCAGATCCTCTGCATAGAATCCTGCTAAGAAATTGTCTTCATACAGAATCTGTGCTGATGGTGGGAACTCATCATCTGCTTCCCAGAAAATGAATCGCATATGATATCCGTTAATGATCTCAAACTCATATGCAACATCTCCCATTTTGATCGGAACTGCACCGAGTTTTTCCATGGCAGTTTTAAATTTATCCAGTTTATATCCAAAACCATACGTCAGTCTGGAAATGCATCTTCCCGTAAACGGCTGAAGATATAATTCTCCATAAGTCGGAACTTCACGGAACGTAATATATTTTCCGGAACTCAA
Organism: uncultured Lachnoclostridium sp.; assembly: GCA_964634715.1. Lineage (GTDB taxonomy): Bacteria > Bacillota > Clostridia > Lachnospirales > Lachnospiraceae > HGM12587. The sequence goes on from CAZWLV010000072.1 coordinate 6,886, forward strand.
AACCTTTTTTCCTTCCAGCAGATAACGCATTACAAAAGTTCTCGAAGGAATATTTTCCATCATGATCAGATATGCTTCCGGATCTTCTGTTTTTGGTGTGATCTGAAATTCCGGAAAACTGATCTCATACTCATATCCCATCAGTCTGACAGAAAATACGTTTCGTTCTGCATCATACGGAACACCGCATCGTTCTGCTGCTTCTTCCGGATCCAGTTTTTGATATTTTTCAAGATAAAATTCAAATGGTTTTTCTTC
>CAZWLV010000073.1:0-7054 GCA_964634715.1 uncultured Lachnoclostridium sp.
ACTGCTGTCTGTGACCGTTTTTCTTGTGATAGCCAGATTTTCTTTTGTATTTGTAAACGATAACTTTTTTAGCTTTTCCGTTTTCGATTACAGATGCTTCAACTGTAGCACCTTCTACGAAAGGCTTACCAACTACTAATTCAGAATCACATACACCTAATACTTCATTAAATGTGTAAGCTGAACCTGCTTCTACATCAAGTTTTTCAACTTTGATGATATCGCCTTCTGCTACTTTGTACTGTTTACCACCTGTTGCAATAATTGCGTACATATGGCACCTCCTATAATATTTACTCGCCAACTTCGGTGGTCATTTGCATGACACTTTAACCTCATTGTGCGGCATCTTTAATAGAATATCAGCAAGACCTTCTAAAGTCAAGCCTTTTTTACAATTTTTATATATTTTTTTCCATAAGTTTCTTGGATATGTTCTAATCCGAGGATCAGAGAGTCCATTAAAACTGTAGATTCTCTGGATAACGGAAGTTCCGTAAATTTCCAGCGAACCATACCGTCTGCTGCCTCTGCTTTAAAAGCATCTTCCGTAAACTGCTCAATAGAATTGATCGTATTAACGGTCAGTGCTGAAACTGCTGCACAGATGATGTCATATCCTTCTTCTCCATATCCGGCATGTCCTTTGCAGGAAAAACCGGTATATTCATTTCCTGATTTTCTAATTTCTACGGTAATCATAAAGATTCAACTGCTCCCTTAAGCTTTTTTTGATCTTTTTACGGGTAACTTCTGCCAGATTTAATTTGGTCATATCTACCAGTGATGCTTTTACAGGATCCTTTTTCAGCTCCCTGTTCAGAACTGAGAGGACTGCCTGCTGGTCTTCTTCGGATTTCATATCGATAAAATCAATGATGATAATGCCGGAAATGTTACGCAGACGCAGCTGTTTTGCGGTCTCAACGGCCGCTTCTTCGTTGATCTTTAAGAAAGTCCCCGCTGCATTTTTGTTTCCATCATATTTTCCGGTATTGACATCTACGACGGTCAGTGCTTCTGTCGGCTCGATCACAAGATAACCGCCGGATTTTAACCATACACGGTTTCTGACAGCATCATCCAGTATCGTTTCCATGCCATAAAGCTTCCATAAAGAGTACGAAGAATCGTCATACAGCCTTAATTTGTCAAGATCCTCCGGCTGATGAAATCTTAAAAAGCACTGTGCCTGCTCAAAAATTTCCTGATCATCGGTAACGATCTCTTCCAGTTCGTCTTTCCGGATGTTTCGTAACTGTTTGATATAAGGTGCTTCATCCTGCATCAACAATGAAAACACAGTTTTGTGAACACCATAAGTTACGACTTTATCGTAGATTTCTTTTAAATATTCAAATTCACGATCCAGTTCATCTTCCGAAGCATTCTGGGCATTGGTTCGAACGATCACACCGAACTTTGCGTCTTTTTTTCGGACATATTCCTGCAGACGTTTTCCGTCATCGGCATTTAGTTTGTTGGAAATACCGATCTCTTCTTTTCTTTTTGTCGTGAATACAAAATATCTTCCGGTAAAGTTCAGGTTCGTTGATACGACCGGAGCTTTCGTTTTGATCCCGTCTTTTAAAACCTGAACTAACAGCTCGTCTCCGATCATCAGCCGGTTGCTTTCTTTATGGTTGACAAAGATCGCATTTTCCGCATCAGCTAACGGTAAAAAGCAAAGAACGCCTTTTTTTACTTCCACAAATGCTGCATCGATGTTTTTCACGATATTTTTTACTTTTCCAACATAAATATTTCCGATCAGAGAACGTTCTTCTTCAATATCACAGGAGATTTCCAGACATTCTTTATGATTCATCAGAACCGATAACGTTTTTGTCTGGTCATCGGCAGCATATCTGCTGACGTAAGGTATTTTTGTAATGATCAGTTTATGGCTCAATATCTTCACCTAATTCCTCTAACGGTACAAGTTTCCGATGTTCTTCCTCTCCAAGATCTGCATAAACTTCCAGTCTGCAGATTTCCAAAGCAAATGGTGCCAGTTCGATTCCGGCATCTTTTGCAAATGCTTCCAGTACAAGTTCCGGTTTTAAGTTATTCACACTGCCGCAGGCAACCTGCATAAAAATACCGTCATCACGGATCTCGCACTGATATAATAATGGTTTCAGATCGATCTCTGCTTCAGAACGCTTTGTTTTCTTTACGATCAGCATTTCTTCTTTTTGTAAAAAACGTTCGAAATCCGTCTTCCAGTTTTCCGGTGCATAGCCTTCACGGAATTTTACAAAATAATCTGCTGCCGCCACGCTTGCCATGGCATTTTTTACAGTTTCCGGCAATACTTTAAAAGAAACTACTTCCATACCGTCTACCATCACTGCATTCAGTGCATCCACTGCTGCTTTTGAACTTTCGCAGGAATGTACCTGAAGATCGACATATTCTCCTTCTGAAGTCAGACCGACTCCGAGCGGTGCCGCAAAAGACATGATCATATGCGGACTGAATCCTTCGGAATAGGCAATATCGATTTCTGCTCTTCGGATCGCTTTCTGAAAATATCTCATAATATCCAGATGACCGATGAATTTCATACAGCCATGTTTTTTAAATTTCAGTCTAATGTTCATAGCAGACACCTCCTTCGTATTTCATCGCTCCGCAGCCGGAACACTGCATACGGCAGTTTGGAGTCACAACACCCTCCATCGCACGTTTCCATTCTCTTTCTAAGAACTTTTTGGTCACACCGATGTTAATGAAATCCCATGGAAATACTTCATCTAATTCACGTTTTCTTGTCGTATAGAAATCAAGATCCAGACCGGTCTCTTCAAAAGCTTCCAGCCATCTGTCATAATGGAACTGTTCACCCCATGCATCATAAATACAGCCTTTTTCATAAGCTCTTAAAACCGCTTTTGCCACTCTTCTGTCACCTCTTGCCAGAAGTCCTTCTAAAATCGTAACATCTGCCTGATGCCAGTTATATTTTAAACTTTTTCTGTTCAGCTGTTCTTTTACTTCAGTATTAACTACACGGGCTTTTCCTAAAAATTCATCCATCGTGTTCATCGGTGCCCACTGGAACGGTGTAAAAGGCTTCGGAACAAAGAAAGAAGTACTGATCGTAATCTGACATTTTCCATTTCTCTGATCCTTTGGAATCTCATAATATCTTTTGGCGATCTTTTCTGCCAGATGAGCGATTCCTTTCATATCTTCTTCGGTTTCCGTCGGAAGTCCCAGCATAAAGTATAATTTAACTTTATTCCAGCCGCCTTCAAATGCAAGACCGGCACCACGCAGGATATCTTCTTCCGTAAGCCCTTTATTGATCACGTTTCGCATACGCTGGGAACCGGCTTCCGGAGCAAACGTCAGAGAACTCTTTCGTACATCCTGAACCTTTCCCATAATATCCAGAGAAAAAGAATCGATACGTAAAGACGGCAGGGAAATATTGATCCCTTTGCTCTTACATTCATCGATCAGGAAGTTTAATAATTCTTCCAGTTCTGTATAATCACTGGAGCTTAAAGAACTTAAAGAAATTTCTTCATGTCCCGTACTTTTTAACATTTCATAAGCGTAGTGCTTTAAGGTTTCGACATCTTTCTGACGGGTCGGACGATAAAGCATACCGGCCTGACAAAAACGACAGCCTCTGATACATCCGCGCATGATCTCCAGAACAACTCTGTCCTGAGTTGCTTTGATAAATGGTACGACCGGTTTGGTCGGATAAGTTGCATCACTGACTTCCATAACGATCTGTTTGTCTACCGTTGCAGGAACATCTTCGAATTTTGGTTTCATTTCCTGAATGGTACCGTCTTCTTTATAGGAAACTTCATACAGTGACGGAACGTAGATTCCCGGAATATGACTTGCCTGACGGAGAAATTCTTCTCTGGAAGCTCCGCTTTTTTTCCATTCTTTATAAAGGTCTATCAACTTTCCGTAAACAGTTTCTCCTTCTCCCATATAAAACAGATCAAAAAAATCTGCCAGCGGTTCCGGATTATACGTACAAGGACCGCCTCCGATAACAAACGGATGATCTTTGGTACGTTCTTCTGCCAGCAGCGGGATCTGTGACAGATCTAATACCTGTAAAATGTTTGTATAACACATCTCATATTGGATCGTGATGCCTAAAAAATCAAAATCTTTCACAGGATCCTGACTTTCCAGTGCAAATAATGGAATGTTTTTTTCTCTCATGACTTTATCAAGATCTGTCCATGGAGAATAAACTCTTTCACACCATACATCTTCTCTTTTGTTAAACATATCATATAAGATCTGGATCCCCAGATGGGACATTCCAATCTCATAGACATCAGGAAAACACATTGCAAAACGGACTGCAACGTCTTTCTTATCTTTCATAACACTGTTTACTTCATTACCGATATATCTGGCTGGTTTTTCGACCGTAAGAAGTATTTCGTCTGATAATGCAAGTTTTCTCATATTGTTTATCCCTCTCTGTCAAATTTCTGCGGCGGAAGTTCTTCGATGCCGCTTTCTTTATATTCTTTTAATGCAAAATACATATATCCGGTACTGATGATCAGACTGAATATTGTAAAATCCGGAATGCTCTTTCCAAGCACATTGAGGATCAATGACAGAATAAAGGAGAAGGTTCCAGCATAGACTGCCATTTTAAATAATCGTTTATTTCCAAGACGCAGTCTCATAAAAGAAGCGATCACGCCGGCACCCCATGAAACCACGAACGCCGTCAGGAAATAATAAAGGATCTCTATGATCGTTGATACGATAAATGCCCATGCAACAGCCAGATACATTGCAGGAACATAGGCCAGAAGATCTTCTTTATCAAAAGAAAATCCTGACAGATCTTTAAACTTTGCTTTAAAATCCTGCATACCGGCAATTTTCACGTAAATCTGTTCCTGATCGATCATGATCACGTAGTCATAATTACCATATTTTCCATTCAGATCTGTAATATCCTCCCGTACGATACTGGAATCAGCTTTGACCAAAACACCATACTGGTCAATCTCGATCGGTTCTTCCATCCAGAAACCGTCTTCAGAGCTGATCGTAAAATCCGGAATATTTTCTTCCAAAAGCGTAGTCATACCACCCTGTGCCATAAACTGTGCCGCAGGGATTCCAAGGGTGATGATCTGTGAAAGTAATACTAATACAAATACATATAACAACAGATTTCGTTTCTTATAATTCATAAACTCCCGGTACTTTTCAGGACTGGTAACTGCATACCAGATATCTTTTATCGTTCTTATCAATTTACTTTCCTCCAAACATATAGGCTACATTATAACAGAATCCTTTCAACGGTGCAAGCATACGAGTGATTTACATCCCACTAAATCTATTGTCAATTATAGTAAATTATGATATACTGCTGTTATCTATAAAAACAGAAAGGAAGAAAGCAATGAAAAAATTAAGATATGATCTTTCAATCCGGGAACAGGAAATTATGAATCTTCTTTGGAATTCTGAATCTGGATTAACCAGTGTAGATCTGTTAGAGCAATCTTTTGATATTATGAAGAATTCAACCTATGTTCATCGGGCACTTACTATTTTAGAAGAAAAAGAGCTGATCGAAGTATGCGGTACAACCCGTTACAACAAACAATATGCAAGAAAATTTAAGACATCTTTAACAAGAGAAGAATTTGCAGCCGGTCTTCTGAGTGAAAAAGGATTTTCGACAGACTCTTTAAACTCTGTTGCTATGGCATTATTACGAACTTCTCTAAAAGATAATGCAGATAAAAAACAGGCAACTGTGCAAAAATTAAAAGCAATGATCGATCAGCTGGAAAACTAAAAAGAAGTATGCAGATAACATTTTATTCATTTATGATGGCATTGCTGTACGTTGCTGCTGCGATCACGGTCATTTATTTTTTGCGGAAAAACATACGTTTTGCTTCAGCTTTTAATATTCGAACCATTATCTTTATCTATTTTTTATGCATATTAAGAAGCTGTATTCCGCTGGAATTTACCTTTACGAAAGTGGTAAATACTCCTTTTATATATAATTGGCTGTTTCCGGCACTTACCAGAGAGTTTCTTGGATTTTCATTTTCAATTTTAAATATGATCCTGTTCCTATGTGTCAGCATTAGTATTTTTTTATTGATTCGTTTATTTTATGAATATTATCAGTTACACAAAATACTGTCTTGTCTGCTGGCGATACAGGATCCTCAATTTGTCCAAAAGATCAAAGAGAAGTTTCCGGAATTCAAAAATATGGAACATATCATCATTGATCCAATGTTTCAAACTCCAATGCAGATCGGGTTCATGAAACCGGTTATTTTATTACCGGATCAAAACTACAGCAACACGGATCTCTATTATATTCTACAGCATGAAATGGCTCATTTTAAAAATCATGATACATGGATCAAATTGCTGATCAATATTTGGAAATGCCTTTTCTGGTGGTTTCCTTTTACATATCTTCTTTATCATGGATTAGATGAAAGCTTAGAAATAAAATGTGATCTTACCATCATCAGCAAAATAACGACTGCACAAAAAAAGGAATATATGACTGCACTGCTTCATGTATATGAAAGTCAATCTGTTTTACCAAAAAAGAAAACACTTTTCAAAAACAAAGTATCCATGTTTTATCAGACGGAAGAGGCTTTAATCTCCAGATTTCAAAAAATGCAGAAGCCTACCCTCAAAAACAATTCTGTGTTTGTTTTTTTGATATGCTGTCTGTTGTTTATTTCATCATATTTTGTTGTATTTCAGGCTTATGGGCAGCCAAAATATGATGACAGCAGCTGGACATATTTTTCAGCAGAAAACACTTATATCATATTAGATGATGAAAATAATTATCATTTGTATGTTAATGATCAATTTGAAACAATAATTGATGAAAATAGTGCATTACAGCTTATAAAAAATGGAATTTTATTAAAAAATCAGACATTGAATTGAAAAAATGGACAAATATCATTTACAGAACAAAGACTGTAATCTCGCTTTTATCGCATGATTACAGTCTTTGTTTTTACATCTGTTTTAGAGAAAA
>CAZWLV010000074.1:0-7021 GCA_964634715.1 uncultured Lachnoclostridium sp.
ACCATGAGAAGCACGATTTACAAACTTCTCAAGTTCTCGCAGTTCTTGACAAATCCAAATGCAAGCATTTGATTTTCTCGCTGCTTGCGTAAACAAGGGAGAACTCACCTGAGTTCTCCCTTTGTAAATTACTCCGGCACATAAAATGTATTGATGATCATTTCATATAATGCCTCATCATCTACATAATATTCTGCATATTTTTCCCCTGCAACGACTTCTCCAGGTACTGTACGGAAACTGTCCTCTGTAAAATTAATCTTTGTGACAAGTTCCGTCAAATATACTACCTTGGAAATCGTCAGATTCGTCGTCATATCACCTTCCTGCTGTGCGATATTGAACAGCGTGATCGGTGTTGTCATATCTTTTTTCGTCATTTGCAGTGCTTTCTGGATGAAATTCATCATATACTGACGCTGCCTTGCCATACGGTTATTGTTCGTATCAATGGCTTCATCCGGTGCTTCTGTTCTTCTGGAGCGGACATAAGCCTCTACATCATCTCCTTTTAAAAGCACTGTCGTTCCTGCCTGAAATCTGGACGGAAGGATATCTTCCTCATGGATCGTGACTTCCACGCCTCCAACGGCATCATTTAACGGACGGATCGCATTCATATTGATCACGGCATACGACTGGATCGGCATACCATACAGTAGTCTCGACACGGCACGGACTGTATTTTCACAGCTTCGTTCCTTTCCATCTCCATAACCAAATGCCAGACATGCCTGCAGTGTTTCTGTACGGACATATTCTCCATCTGTATTATAGATATCCACTTCTGTCATAGAATCTCTGGAAATATTCCACAAACTGACTTTTCCATTGTCTGTATCTAAGATTGCCAGCATCAGCATATCTGCCTGACCTGCTGAACCGATGACCGTATCATCTGAAGCTGCATTCTCATTATCGACACCCATGCATAAAATACTGGTAATATTTTCGTTATAACGATATTTTTTCCCTTTATATACAACCGTTTCTCCGTCATCTTCTAAAATGACATCTTCTGTCTCAGGTGCTGTTTTCTGAACGGTTTCGTCACCATTTCCCGTCATGGAATTTCTTCCTGACGCCTTCACTGCAAAAAATGCAGCGACCGCCAAAAGGATCAGAATGACTAAGATCAAAATGATCCATTTAATTTTCCCCTTCGTTTGTGCCTTCATAAACTGCTCCTTTATATTCCGCTTCTGTTTCCTCTACCAGTACTGCCTGAAGCAGACGGCGGTTATTTGGCTTATTTGCCACACAGGTACTCAGTGTTACCAGACGATCCTCTGTCGAAAGCTCTATACCGTCCCGAACCATCGTATACATACTGCGCGGATTCATGATCTCTTCCAGATATTCTGCATAAACTTCTTCATCTGAAAAATCAAAGCTGCCCAGCAAATGACGGTCATCATATTCATAACAGTTAATGATCTCATACGTTAAGATCTTATCCGGCAGATAAATGTACAGTGTATCATGTTCATCAAAATATTCTGCATCTGCAAAATAACGGATATTGTGGAACATGGAACCATTTTTCATATTATGTCCATAAAGGATCGTATTCGGATCCGTAAAATCCATACTGTTATAATATTCCGTAAAAATACTTCCGGCAGAAGAAGTTTCCCCATAAATATCCCTTGTCAGATAATAAGCCTGATCTTCATCTGCATGCTGTAAGATCGGATAATCAATGTTTGTATCCGGAATCCTGATCCACGCATAAATTTCCGGATTGATCTGCCAAAGTCCTTCAAAATCAATCGGAAGCTCTGCCTTTTCGAGTTCTGTTTCTTCATTTTTTACGAACTGTTCTTCTAACTTTTTCTTCTGTGCCTCGATCGCCTGATCTTCTTTTTTTCCTTTATAAAGATATCCGGCCATCCCTGCTACGCAGAGCACACAGATCAGGATCAGAAGAACATATAAGAATTTCCATTTCTTTTTCATCATTTCCTCACTTTTTATAGAAATACCCCGTTCTTCATAGAAAAACGGGGTTTCAACTTCATTTTGTACAAAACATTTCAAAGACTGTTTCTTGCGATCGCCAATCTTTGCATCGTCTCATCATATGCAAACGAAAAATTATGCAACTGCTTTTTTCTTAAGAACAACTGCACCTGCTGCACATACAACAGCTGTCATTCCCATACCATAAAGAACGATGTCACTTTCTCCTGTTTTTGGAGAAACTGCCTGAGCCGGTGCTTCCGTAGTCGGAGTGCTCTTTGGGCTGTCTGCTGCACATACTGTCATAGAAGCTGCACATAACATTACAAGCATCATCATCAATGTGATCATTTTTTTCATATCAAATACCTCCTGCTGAAAATACATTTCTGCAACATAGTTTGTGTTACTGCACATTTCTCTCCAGTAACTTTTCGTACATTTTACCACGATTCATTTTGTCTGTAAACTACCATTTTTCAGAGTTTTTTACCTGAATCATGCTTTTACGCAGCAAATCAACAAGTGATCAGCTGCTGTGTAAACAGTAGCTTTTTTACTTCGTTTCTTCCGTCAGTTCACTTCTGTATTTTCCATAATAATGGTAATTATGGTATCCGTATCCTCCGATGGCATTCTGAACTCCATTTAAGATACAGCCGGAAATATAAACCCGGCTTTCTGCCAGCTGTTCGATCCCGTCCAGAATCGAAGCCCGGTTGGCATAATCCTGTTTTACTACAAACAGTGCAGCATCCGCCGCTTTTGCAAGGACTGCCGTATCCGTTAATACACCTACCGGTGCAGTATCTAAAATGATGTATTCCACCGTTTCTTTCAGATTTTCCAAAAGCTGTTCCATTCTCGGAGAATCCATCAGCTCAGAGGCATTTGCGATCGGCTGACCGCCCGGAAGCACATACATCTGATACGTTTCATTCCATTCTAAAATATCAGAAAGTTCCTTTTCTTCTAAAAGATATTCGCAAAGACCAGCACCTTCCTGATCCATGTTCAGACGTTCCCGTACCGAAGGATTCCGAAGATCACAGTCCACCAATGCAACTTTGGATCCTCGCATTGCAAGTGCCATGGCAATGTTCGCTGCAATGGTACTCTTTCCTTCCCCTGCTTCCGCACTGGTTACAAGAAAAACTTTCAGATCATTCTTTTTCGCATCTTTTTCAATACGGGTACGTAAAATACGCACTGCCTCTAAAAAAGTCTGTGAAATCTTCTGATTATGAATCGAGATGTCTTTTCGGAACTCTTTTCCACGCTTTTTAAAAATGATCTGAGGAATGGCACAGATACATTCTACATTCAGCATTTTCTTAAAATCATTTTCCTCGTGGATCGTTGTTCTCGTAAATGCATACAGCAGAAGCATTACCACGCACAGGACTGCCCCCAGCATCATTCCTTTTATCACATCTTTTTTATAATTCGGCGGATTAGAAACACTTTCCGGCACATCTGTCATATCCAGTAAATTCATGGAAACTTCACCGATGACCGGCTCTGCTACTTCCGGATAATTTTTGATCACAGACTGTAAAATATCATATGCATCCTGCGGATCTGACGAACTGACAACAATGGTGATCATATTTGTAGAACCTAGCGTCTCTGTTCTGATCGTCCCCGGAATCGAATCCTTTCCCAGATCTTCTGCAATCTTTTTCTGTAAAATACCGCTGTTTAAAATATACGGAAACGTATTGACGATCTGACTTGCAGTTCTCGTATTCAGATAACTGGTACTGCTGTACAGACTGGACGTATCACTGGTGATCGTAAATGTCGCATTTGCCGAATAAACCGGAGAATAACTGCGATAAGATCTTACATAGAAAAGACCGCCAAAGAGCAGCACTAATGCAAGCATCAGATACCAGTAGTGTTTGGCACCTTTCCACATATTTTCCAAAATACGGATCAGATCGATTTTTTCTGTTTCTTCCACCTGATTATTTGTATACTCGTTCATCCTTACTCCTCATGCATTTTCAGTTCTTCCGAAAAATCTTTCGGCCGTACTTTTACCTGTCTGCTCTGACTGTTTTTTCCATAACCATAATGACCATAGCCATAACGCTTATAATGTCCATAACCATAGCCGCCAAATACCTTTTTCCCGGAAAATACACCGGTTTTTACATCATTATAGATACAGCCGAGAAGTTCTGAATGTCCATTTTCTAAAATGTCAATGGCATCATTGATATATCTGGCATCTGCCATTCCCTGATGCACTACCAGAAGGGAAACATCGGCATATTCTGCAAGAATCTCTGCATCTGCCATCAAAGAAGTCGGCGGAGAATCGATCACTACATAATCTGCCATCTTTTTTACAGCCTTCATCAATGTTTTCAAACGGTCGGCAGAAACTAACTCCGTTGAATTCCCGTAAGACTTGCTTCCTATAAGCAGATGAAGCCCATGTTCCTGTTCCTGATAGATCACCTGCCCAAGATCAGCATTTCCACTCAGATATTCCCCGATCTCCTGTCCGTTTTCCAAACTCTGATTTAAAAGTTTATATACGGAAGGCTTACGCATATCTCCATCGATCAGCAGAACTTTTCCTGATTTTTGTGCCAGTGCCAATGCCAGATTTACGGCTACCGTAGATTTTCCTTCATTTTCCAGCACACTGGTCACCAGAAGTACTTTTCCTTTTTCCTGATCTGTCTTATAAAGCAGTTTGGTACGAAGTTTCTTATAAGTCTCCACGAACATAAAGCTGCTGGTCGGATCTGTAATAAGCAATGCTCTTTTACTTTTTTTCAGCCTGCTTTTCAAAGTCTTTCCTTTATTCTCATGATAAACCGTTCCAAACAGATGGGTATCCAGTTTCTTCTCCACCTGTTTTTCATTTTTAATGTCATCTTTCATATAATCGATCAGTGCCAGCACTGCGATCATACAGGCCATGCCGATCATGGCATACTTTTTCATCATTTCTCCGGCAGATACCGGATTCGACGGTGCCATCGGAACCTGCGGTGCTTCCATCACGTCCAGCACAACGTTATTTAAAACATATCTCGTAATCTCTGAGTAATTGTTCAGCACCGATTTCATGATCTTAAAGGCATGCTCCGGAGAAGCCGCACTGACACTTAAGCTCATAAGATTGGTACCTTCTACTACATTGGTCGTGATATCGCCCGGAAGATAGCTTAAATTCAGCTCCTGCTGCACTTTTTTCTTTAAAAGACGGCTGTTTAATACTTCACTAAACGTCTCCGCCATCTCATTTGCCGCACTTAAGTCCGACAGATTGCTGGTCGAACCTTTCGCAGATACGATAAATGTCATTCTGCTGGTATACGTTGGAGTATAAGCACTGCCTACCATGATATAGGCGATCATGGCACCCACAAGACCGGCTGTTAAGATCATCCACCAGTCCTTTATCAATGCCCTTAAAATGCTGTAAATATCCAACGGCAGATCTTCACTCTGCAACCTGCTTCTGCTGTTTTCCTGCATTGTTATCCTCCCTGCTGTTCCAAAAACAGCACTCTTTTTTTCTTTTATGCTCTTCCCCAAAAATTACTCTACAACTACATATAACACTTCTTTTCCTGTAGAAGTATTATTTTCCGTTCCTGAAGAATAGTAAAAATACACCGGATAAACTCCCGGCTTTGACAGATTCACATACGAATCATCTACTCTGACACGGCTTTTCGGGATCTTTTGGGCGGTAGACTGTGCCTGTCCGCTTTCTGCATCTCCATCCGTTTCTGAATCTTCTTCTGCATCTGTTTTTTCGTCTTCCATAGTGTCAGTGTCTTCCTGCTGTCCTTCTAACAGTGCAACACCTTCAAAAGCATATTCCTGATTTCCTTTTTGGACACTCTTTAAATAATCTGTATAATCGATGGATTCACCGGTATAATATACCAGATACGTTTTCAGATTCAGCGAAACCTCATTGCCCTGAGATTCATAAATTTCAATATTCAACGGAAGTGTCACCGTTTCACCGGCACTGTTTGTCACAGAATATTTCACCGGATAGATCCCTGTAACACGATTATTAATGGCAGTATCCATGTGGATCTTGACCTTGTTAGAAAGATCTCCGTCCAGACAATCTTCTGCACTGATGATCGTATCAATATTGACATTAGAACCGGCACGAAAACGAGTCGAACCGCTCATACTGAATCTCGGACTTACATAATCCGTATAAGTTAATTCTCTCTGCACCTTGGAAATGTGATTATCCGAATCAAATGCCGCATAAGTCACCATTCTTTTCCCATCATCATAAAATCCTGAAATCTTTTCTACGATCAGGGAATCTGTCACATCTCCGTCCTTTTTATCTTCCGCTGTCATCCCCTGCAGTAAAACATCATCGCCATCATGAATGCTGACCTGGATCTCTTTTTCCCCTGCTGATATGACAGGGCCCGAAGAATCTGTCATCATTTTTTCCCTGATACAATAAGCGGCAAACAAAGCCACCATCAGGACTACTATTCCAAACCATATTTTTCTAAATTTATTCATCCTATCCTACGCTTTCTCCATATCCTTCCGGACATTTTTCTATTTAACGAGTGTAGCACATTTGCTTTTGATATTCCATATGATCGAGTACAATTTTACCAAAAATGGACGCATCGGTATGATATTCAGCCAGATATGCTCGAAAAACTCCCACCAGAAATCTCCCGGACGAATCCATTTTCCTTTTCTTTTCACTGCGGTAATCTTTCCAAAGATCTGATCCGGTCTGATCGGACCTTCTATGATCTGCTGTGCATCACCGACAAAAAAACAGTTTCCGTCATGAGTAACACGACAGATCCTGTGCATAACGTATTGACCATTCTCTCTCTGAAAAAAAGCCATGTCCCCTTTTTTCCAAGTACCGTCCGGAGGTGCGATAAGGATCTCATCACGACCGTGAACGATAAACGGTGACATGCTGCTGCCGGTGATGGTCAGGGATACTTCACGACCTTCGGAAAGAAGATCACGGAGAACCGGCAGGTAGGTGTTGATGTCTATGATTCTTTTTTGTTGCTGCATA